>JBKJUB010000026.1:0-4538 GCA_046590765.1 Sphingomicrobium sp.
TCGACCCCGAGATCGCGCATCCGCTCGAAATCCTCGGCGGTTTCGACGCCCTCGGCGGTGACGTTCATGCGGAAGCTTTTGGCGAGCTGGACGATCGACTGGATGATCGCGATATTCTCCGGCCGGGTGCCCGCGGCGCGGACGAAGCTCCCGTCGATCTTGAGCTTATGGAACACCGCCTTGTTGAGATAGCCGATCGACGAATAACCGGTGCCGAAATCGTCGAGCGCGATCCCGACGCCGAGCGTGCGGAGACGCTTCAACACGTCGAGCGTGGCGTTCTCGTCGCCGAGGAATACGCCCTCGGTGACTTCGAGTTCAATCCGGTTGCCGGGTAATTTGTAGCGCGACAGGGCCTGACTGACGATGTTCGGCAGCGCCGGCAGGATGATCTGCTTGGGGCTGATGTTGATCGCCATGGTCAGCGGCTCGGGCCAGGTGGCGACCGCGCGGCACGCCTCGTCGATGACCCATTCGCCGATCGCGCCCATCAGCCCGGCTTCCTCGGCGACCGGAATGAACACCGGCGGCGGGACCAGCCCGCGCTTGGGGTGGTTCCAGCGGATCAGGGCTTCAAAGCCGACCAAGGACTGAGTCTTGGCGCTGACCAGCGGCTGGAACATCAAATGGAATTGGTGGCTGGCGATCGCCTGGCGCAGATCATTTTCCATCTGCATCCGGTCGTCCTGCTCGAATTGCAGTTCGGCCGAGAAATATTTGGCGACCCCGCGCCCGGCATCCTTGGCTTGATAAAGTGCGAGATCGGCCTTGAGGATCAGGTCGTCGACCGTCGCGCCGTCGATCGGGCCGAACGCGCAGCCAACCGACACGCCGATCCGAATCTCGGTACCGTCGATCATATAGGGCTCGGCGACCGATTTGATGATCGAATCGGCGAGCATCTCGACCTGCTTGCGGCTTTGCGCGTCGGTCACGACGATAGCGAATTCGTCGCCGCCCATGCGCCCGACATGACCGTCGGGGCCGACCTGGTCGCACAAGCGCTTGGCGACGGCTTGCAACACCGCATCGCCCTTGGGATGGCCAAAAGTGTCGTTGACCGGTTTGAACCCGTCGAGATCGAGGAACATGATTGCGCACGGAACATTGCCGACGGTCGCGGCGCGCAACGCCTCGCCGAGCAATTGGCGCACCCGCCCGCGATTGGGCAGGCCCGACAGCACGTCGATGTTGGCGAGGTGGGTGAGCCGTTCCTGGGTGTGACGAATTTCGGTGATGTCCGAGCCGACTCCGCGGAAACCCTCGAAGCGGTCGGCGGTATCGACGATCGGATCGCCGGCGATCGAAATCCAGCGCGGGCCGCGGGCGGTCTTCAGCTCCATCTCGAGCGAATTGAACGCCTGGCGCTCGAGCAAGATCTTGCCCAGTTCGGCATGGCCGCCGAGCAAAGAGGGTAGCGAATGGCCGAGCAAGGCGCTGGCCGGGCGACCGAGCAAGGCGGTCATGCGCGACGAAATATAGGTTACGCGATTCTCCGCATCGACCTGCCACAGCCAGCCGACGCCGCGCTGCTCATATTCTTGCAGCAACAACGACGCGCTTTCGCTCGCCGAACCCATGTCGGCATTGCTCTGCAACTGGAGGAACGCCCAGCGCGCGACGGCGAACACGCCGACCACCGCAACGCCAAGCGTGAACAGGATCTGCAATTTGTTGAGGAACGGCAACGCATCGTGCGCGGCATACAAAGCGAAGCACAAGCCGGCGGTGAAGCTGGCCAGCCAGCCATTGACGCACGCCGGAATGACCACCAGCCCGAGCGCCGCAATCCCCAGTCCCGAGATAAGCGAGGCGGCAACCAGCTGGCTGGCCGGATCGAGCGACGGAAAATGATAAAGCGGTAAGCTCAGCCAGACTGCCGCGCGGAGCACGACTTCGCCGGCCAGGAACCATTGCGGGACCTGGCGCCCCGAGCGACCGACGTGGGTAATCGCCTGGGTTCGCGCGACATGCAGCGCGCCGAGGTTGATCGCGACCACCGAACCAACCCAGATAAACAGGCTGGTAGATGGCAATTTGGTCAGCAGGCTGCCCGCCAGGAGCAGAGCTGCGACGATATTGGCGGTGGCAAAGAATAAAGCGAGCTGGGCCCGCGCCAGCAATTGGGCATCACGCAATGGCGAGGCGGTGCCGCTTTCATCCTGCGAGCTAAGCGCGAGCGATTCGCCACCCGGAAGCCGGGCAGAAACCATGCGCTTATACCGATCAGGGGCCTCGTACATCGCTCATCCACTTGTTGGCGGTTGACCACCCGATAGCGGAAGAGCGTTTATGCGCAGTTAAGGACGCGCTCCTTTTGCAGTTAATTCACGCTCCTTTGCCGGCCATGGTCTTGTCGACATCGCGGGTGACGAGCGGATGGTACAGCGGTCGTGCCGAAGCATAGAGCCGCTGCGCGATCGGCCGGCCCCAGGCGGCGTCGGCATAGAGCGTCTTGTAGAGCGGCCGGACGAACTTGCCGCGCCCGACCGAATTGAGGAAGGCGGTCAGCGCCGGGACTGCCGGATCGTAGCGATTCCGGGTGGCGAGATCGAGCCAGGCGAAGAGGACTTCATTGTTGGTCGACGAGCCCAGCGCGAACGTCGAGGCGAGGGTGTCGAGACGCGGCGTAGCGAGTTTCCGCGGCAGGCGATTGAGGAAACGCAGGCGCTCGTCGGTGGTGAAACCGTTCCATAACGCAACATCGGGCGCACCGCCGCTGGCGAAGGCGGCACTTGCCGTATCGACTGCAGCAAATGCCTGCGCATCGGCCTTGATCGCATTGGCGGGGATGCCGGTCTGGTAGACCCACTGGTCGAGCATCAATTTGGCTTCGAGCGTCTTGTCGCCCTTGACCAGATTGGCGCGAAGATCGGCGAGGAACAGGGCCGAGGTCACCGGCTGGAAGCGATGGCGATCGAACCAGCCCTTGAGCCACGCATCGAATTTCTCGCGGCCGACATTGGTTTCGATCACGCGCAGGAACGCCGCGCCTTTTTCATAGGCGATGTCGGTCAGGCCATTGTCGGGGTGGCGGCCCTTGAGGTCGATGTGGAGGCGCGTATCGGCGCCGGTCAGCCCGCCTGCTTCTTCAACCGCCTTGTCCTGTGCGTCGATCCCCAACGCGACCTGCTGGACCGCCATCCTGGGGCCATAGACTTCCTCGACGATGCGCCGCTCGGCGTAGGTGGTCATGCCCTCGTTGAGCCAGAAATCTGACCAAGTGGCGTTGGTCGCGAGATTGCCCGACCAACTGTGCGCAAGCTCATGCGCGACCAAGCTGGTATTGCTCTTGTCGCCAGCGATGAAGGTCGGGGTGAGGAAGGTGAGCGTCGGATTTTCCATGCCCCCGAACGGGAATGACGGCGGCAGCACGAGCATGTCGTAGCGACCCCAGGCGTAGGGACCGTAGAGCTTCTCCGCCGCAGCGACCATTTTCTCGGTATCGGCGAGTTCGGCGGCGGCCTTGTCGAGCATCCCGGGCTCGGTCCACACCCCGGTGCGCGGGCCAAGATCGCGAAAGGCAAGATCGCCGACCGCAATGGCGATCAGATAAGGCGCAACGGGGCGATCCATCTTGTAGGAGAAGATGCGGGCATCGCCGTCGGTTACCGGCTCGGCTGCGCGCGGGGCGGACATGACGGCGGTCAGCGGCTTGGCGACGCGAATCTTCGCCTCCCAGCTCTGGCGGATGCCGGGCGAATCCTGGGTCGGAATCCAGCTTCGGTTCTCGATCGATTCGCCCTGGCTGAACAGGAACGGCTGCTTCTTGCCGACGGTCTGCGCCGGGGTCAGCCATTGCAACGCGCCGCTGTCGGGGGCGGATTTGTAGGTGATGACGATCTTGCGCGCGGTGCCGATCGCGATTTCCAGCGGCGCACCGAGGTTGGGGTCAACCGCGCCGACCGTGTAAGTCAGCGGACTGCCATCGGCAGCGGCGATCTTCGAAATCTCAAGCCCCTTGTCGTCGAGGATGATCGACTTGGCACCGGGCCTGGTCTGGATATCGAGCGTCGCGGTGCCGGCGATGCGCTTGGTGGCAAAGTCGACCCCGAGATCGAGCGCGATGTGGGTCACACGGGCTTCGAGCGGCTTGGCGTAACTGTGCACATCGACGGCGTCGGGCGTGGCGAGGATCGGCGCGATGGCGCCTGCGCTATCCGCGGCCTGTGGCGCAGGGGCGCTGCCCGATTGACAGGCGGCCAGCAGCAGGGCCGAGGCGGCGAAGATCACATGCTTCATTGGAAAGTCCTTGTTAACTCAGCCAGATTCGCCAACGGCCTTGTAAACGCTGTTGACCGGGCGCGACAATATTCGGCGGACCATCGGTTCAAAGAAGTCGAGCGGGGCGCTGTCGTAAGCGCCGTCGAACGCGGTCTGGTCATATTGCTCGCAGAAACGCGCGGTATCGGCATAATGTTCATGACCGCGGAAATTGTCGCGCATGTCGCGGTCCATCCCGAGGTAATGGAAGAAATAATAGCCCTGGAAGATGCCGTGATGCTCGACCATCCAGTGCAATTTGTCGGACACGAACG
>JBKJUB010000138.1:0-6663 GCA_046590765.1 Sphingomicrobium sp.
ACCAGGACATTGCGGCGGTGGTCAGTCGCTGCACCGGCGTCCCCGTCGAACGCATGCTTGAGGGCGAACGCGAGAAATTGCTGGCGATGGAAGCCACCATCGGCGCGCGCGTCATCGGGCAGGAGCAAGCGGTCAAGGCCGTCAGCGCTGCGGTCCGCCGTGCCCGCGCCGGCCTGCAGGACCCTGGCCGTCCGCTCGGCAGTTTCCTGTTCCTCGGGCCAACCGGGGTGGGCAAGACCGAGCTGACCAAGGCGCTGGCCGGCTTCCTGTTCGACGACGATGCCGCGATGGTCCGCATCGACATGTCCGAATATATGGAAAAGCATAGCGTCAGCCGCCTGATCGGCGCGCCCCCGGGCTATGTCGGCTATGACGAAGGCGGGGTGCTGACCGAAGCCGTCCGCCGCCGCCCCTATCAGGTGGTGTTGTTCGACGAGGTCGAAAAAGCCCATCCCGATGTGTTCAATATCCTGCTCCAGGTACTCGACGACGGACGCCTCACCGACGGCCAGGGCCGCACGGTCGATTTTGCCAACACGATCATCATTCTGACCTCAAACCTCGGCAGCCAGTATCTCGCCAGTCTCGGGGAGGATGAAGATGTCGGCCAAGTCGAAAGCCAGGTCATGGAAGTCGTCCGCAGCCATTTCCGCCCCGAGTTCCTCAATCGCCTCGACGAGATCATCCTGTTTCATCGCCTCTCGGCCCGCCACATGGCGCCGATCGTCGATATCCAGGTTGCGCGGCTCCAGCGCTTGCTCGACGACCGCAAGATCAGCCTCGACCTGACCGACGCCGCGCGGCTGTGGCTCGGCCGTGTCGGCTATGATCCGGTCTACGGCGCGCGGCCATTGAAGCGCGCGGTGCAGAAATATCTGCAGGACCCGCTGGCCGATGCGATCCTCGCCGGCAAGGTCCATGACGCCTCCACCGTCAGGGTCGACGAAGGCGATGGCGCACTGACCCTGACGCCCGGCTGAGCAAGTCTTTGACGGGCACCGAACAAGCGGGCATTGTCTCGGCAACTCAGACTTACGAGAGGTGAACCATGGCGCGTCTGTCCAAGCTTAACATCGGCCTTGCACTGGCCGGCATGGCGATTGCGTCGCCAACCTTTGCCAAGACCCAGCCGCTGGCATCGGCCCCGCCGCCGAAGATCTTCAACGACGTCGTCCAGTGCCGCGCCATTACCGATGCAGCGCAGCGCCTCGCCTGCTTCGACCGCAGCGTCGGGGCGCTCGCGACCGCGCAGCAGAATCGCGACCTCTACGTCGCCGACAAGGAGGCGATGCGCGAGGCACGTCGCGGCCTGTTTGGCTTCAACTTGCCCAATTTGAAAATCTTCAGCGATGACGACATGGCCAAGGATGTCGACCAGATCGAAAGCACGGTCAGCGCAGTGTCGCAGGGGCAACGCGGGCTGATCTTCACGCTCAAGGATGGCGCGCGCTGGACCCAGACCGATGGCCGCTATCTCGATCGGCCGCGCCCCGGCGCCAAGATCAGGATCAAACGCGCGGTCCTCGGCAGCTTCTTCGGCAGCATCAATGGCGACGCCGGCTTCCGGATCGAACGCCTCAACGACTGACCGATCGGAGGACGCATTCGTGTCGATCGCCGGTACACCGCCGTCAGCCGCGCGGTTGAACGGCGCCGAGGCGCTGCTTCGGGCAGGACGCGCGGTCGAGGCGTGGCAAGCCGCCGCCCCGCTGCGCCGGTCAATCGACCAATCGAGCCCGCAACTGCGCTCATTCGCCAGCATCGCAATCGCCGCCGGGCAGGTCGATCCGGCGGTCGATGCGTTGCGCCGCGCCGCGACGATCGAGGGCGATCCGCCCGATTTGATCGGCGGCATTGCCGATTTGCTCGAATCCGCCGGGCGGTTTGACGAATCGCTGGTCTATTGGGATCGACTGGTGGCGCTTTGGCCCGACCTGGTCGATGCGCATCTCAATCGCGCGATTACCGCCGACAAGGCCGGTCACCACGACCGAGCGATCGAGGCTGCCGACCAAGGGTTGAAAGCCTTTCCCGGCCATGCCCGGCTGCTCGCGGTGCGGGCGATGGCGCTCAAGAATGCGGGGCAGCTCGACGACGCGCTGGCGACGTTCGACCAGGCCATCGCGGCTGATCCCGATCGCGCGCTGACCCGCTATAACCAGGCCGTCACCTTGCGCGCCGCAATGCGCTTCGACGAATCGTGCGAGGCCTATCAACTGGCGGCAAGTCTCGGCCTTCACGGTGCCGAATTTCATGCCAATTGGGCGGCTGCGGCACTCGAGGCGGGCCGCGTTGGCCAGGCCGAGCAACTCTATCACCGCGCGCTGGGCGAAAATCCCGCGAACCAGCAGGCGTTGCGTGCGCTGACCCGGCTGAAGATCGAATATCTCGAGCTTGAAGACGGGTTCGATCATTACGAACAATCTTGCGCCGCGCGCGGATCGAGCATCGAGGCGTGGATCGACTGGATTGGCGCGCTTAGCTCCAACAATCGCCTCGAACAAGCTGCCGAGGTCGGTCGCCGCGCCCAAGCGCGCCATCCCGGCGAGCCGACCTTGATCGCGCTGAGCGCTTTCGCCGAGGGGATGAGCGGCGACGCATCCGCTGCGCTCGACCGTTTGTCGCGCCTTCCGGCCGAGATCAACGCCTCACCGGCGAGCGCGATCGGGCGCGCGCAATTGGCGATCCGGGCGGGCGACCCCGCGCTCGGGGCGCGGCTGGCGGAGGAGTACACGCGCCATCAACCCGCGGCCCAGTTGGGCTGGGCGGTGCTTGGCATTGCGTGGCGGCTGACCGGCGACCCGCGCGAGCAATGGCTGTGCGATTATCAGCGGCTGGTGATGGTCACCGATGTCCCCTCGCCCGATGGGCTCGACGCGGTCGATTATGCCGCGATCATCGGCGACGTGCTCGAGCCGCTCCACCTGAGCCGCGCGGCACCGGGCAACCAGTCGCTCCGCGAAGGCACCCAGACCAGCGGCCGCTTGTTCGATTCGCGCCATCCCGCAATTCTCGCCTTTCGCGATTCGGTGCGCACGGCGGCCGAGCGGATGATGCCGACGCTGCCGACCGATCCGGTGCATCCGTTCCTGGCGCGCAAGTCGTCGGCGCTCGACTTCACCGGCAGCTGGTCGGTACGCCTGCGCCCGGGCAGCGGCCGTCACGTGCCGCACTTCCACAGCCAGGGGTGGATGAGCTCGGCTTATTACGCGCGCCTGCCCGATGCCGGTGATGACGCGCGTGTCGAGCATCAGGGCTGGATCCATTTCGGGGTCCCACCGGTGACGTTCGGACTCGACCTCGAGCCGCGCCACCTGGTCGAGCCCAGGCCCGGACGACTGGTGCTGTTCCCATCCTATCTGTGGCACGGCACCATGCCGTTCACCTCAGGCGACCGCCTGACCGCGGCGTTCGACTTCATCCCCGCTTAAATACCCCAATGCAGTTTGCCGCGCAGGCAACGTCCGCGCTCTTCAATGCGCACAGAAAAGCGGCGGGAGATTGCTCTCCCGCCGCCGTTCATTGCATTCGATCAGTCGTTGAAGACTACATCTTCACCTTCGCCTGGACGGTGAAGTAGCGGCCCAGGATGATCGGGTTGTAGTAGGAAGCGTTCACCCGGAAGCCAGAGTCACCCGCAGGGGTGTGCTTCGGCTTCGCATTGAACACGTTCTGCAGGATCCCGGTCAGCTCGAAATTGTCGCCAATCGACTTGCGCAACGACAGGTCGAAGTAGCTGAGCGCCGGGAGAACCGGGTTACGTGCTGTCGCCGGCAGGCGCGGGTTGCCCGCATCGCCGAACGCTTCTTCGGTTTCCGACAGGTAGTTCCAGCGCACCTGCGCCGTGAACGAACTGCTGTCGTAAGCCACGGTCATGGTCGACTTCCATTCCGGGAAGGTGCCACCGATTCCGCCGCCCGACTGGCCAGCGAAGTCGCCGCCGCCGAAATCGATCTTGTCGAGATAGGAGATCAATTCCTGGAAGCGGAAGCGCCCCGGGATGCCAAGACCGAGGTCGGCGAACGGAACAGCGAAGTTCACTGCTGCGTCGACACCGCTGGTCTTGAAAGTACCCGAGTTGAGCACTGCCGTATTCACCCGATCGACCAGGCCGGTGGCCGGGTCACGAACGACACGAGCGCACGAGCTTGCAACGCCGCGGATGTAGCAGTCATCGAGGAAGAACTGCGCCCCGAAACCGCTGATGACGTCGTCGATCTGGATGTTGTAATAATCGATCGTCGCCGAGAACCGGCCGAGGCCGAGGTTCGGAGTCAGCACCGCACCGACGGTATAGGTCTTGGCCGTTTCTTCCGACAGGCCCGTGTTGCCGAAAGCAAAGGCCTGAACCTGGTCGTTGTTCTGGGCGAAGGTCGAGAAATCGACCAACGGAGCATCCGCCTGGCAACGAGCCAGAGTCGCGCCACTCGGGCCTTCTGTGGCGTTGCAAGGATCGGTGTAGCTCGGGAAGCCCTGATCGCCGTTGCGGAACAATTCGACGATGCTCGGGGCACGTGCCGCCTTGTTGTAGATGCCGCGGAACTTCAACCATTCGACCGGCGACCATTGGGCGCCAAGCTTCCAGTTGAACAGGCCACCCGCCGACGAATAATCGGAATAGCGGGCGCCAGCTTCAACCGACAGTTCGTGGAAGAAAGGCATGTCAGCCAGGATCGGAACCCGGACTTCGCCATAGATTTCCTTGACGTTGACCTTGCCCTGCTGGTTCTGGACCGCGTTGAAGCCGTAGATGTTGCCCGTACGCTGGGCGTCATCGACGACGATCGACCCACGATCAGTGCGCGCTTCGGCACCAACCGCGATCCCGACCGGGCCAGCCGGAAGTTCGATCAGATTGCCGGTGATGTTACCGGCAATACGGACCTGGTCGAACTGGCGGCGTTCCTGGGTGTCGACCCGAACGAACGACAGCATCGCGGCATCGATCGTGCCTCCGCCGAAGATGTCGAGCGGAACGCAGCCGGGCAGCGATGCAGTCGGGCAACCATTGAGGCCCTGCTGGACCGCCGTGTTGTTGATGTTGCCCTTGGCTTCGATGTTCGCCGTGGTCTTGCCGTAGCTCGCCGTCATGTCCCAATTGAAGCCATGCGCCAGCGGGCCCGACAGGGTGCCGCGGAGCGTCTGGGTCTTCGAATTGTAGATCCCGACACGCGGACCGGTTTCGACGAAGCGACGGTTGATCGTGAACGGTGCCGTCGGGTCCGGACGAGAGTTGAGAGCGATAAGCAGATCAGCCGGGATGAGCGGGCTGGTCACCGGAACGTCAATGCCGGTTGCCGGGGTCGGCGCAAGGTTAACTTCCTGCGTCGAATCGACATAGTTGGCGATGACCTTCAACCGGATCGCATCGCTGATGTCATACCGCGCCGTGCTGGTGATGTTGTAGCGGCGATACGGCGTGACGAGATAGTTGAACGGGTTGAAGTTGAATCGGCTCGATCCGGTCGACCGATCGGCGAAGGCGCACAGGCCTTGCGTGTTGCTAGGTGCCAGTTGGCCCGCGTCATTGAACGACAGGTTGCCCGAGTTTACGTTGGTGCCGGGGGTCGCCGGGTTGCAGTCGCGGTTGGTATTCGCTGCTGCAAACGTACCCGGAAGTAGCACTGACAGGTTGGTGAAGGGGTTTCCCGCATCCTGAACGATCGTGCCGAACGGGTTGGTCGCCGAACCAGCCGAGCTGGTCACAACTTGGCCGGGCAGGAGCGTCAGCTGGGGCGCAACGAAGCGCGTTCCATCGACGCCGCGAACCACAACCTGTGCATCGCGGAACAGGTCGCGGTCGCCCTGGCCAACCGGATCACGCGTGTAATAGCTCGCAAAAATGGTCATGTTGCCGCGGTCATCGCCGAAGTTACCGCCGAGCAGCCCCTGGACGTTGAATGCACCACCATCGCCATGGTCCGAGATGCCATATTGCGACGACACTTCGAGACCTTCGAAATTATCCTTGAGGATGAAGTTCACGACGCCTGCGATGGCGTCCGAACCGTACACTGCCGAGGCACCGCCGGTGACGACGTCAACGCGCTCGATCAGGCCGGCCGGGATGGTTCCGATGTCGACCACGCCGCTTGACGATGATGCCGGGACGCGCTCGCCGTCGACCAGGATCAGGGTGCGGTTCGGCCCGAGGCCACGAAGATCGAGGGTCGAGAAGTCTTCGCCGCCCTGGTTGTTCGACACGCGGGTGTTGCCCGGGATAATCTGCGGAAGTTCGTTGAGCAACGACTCGACGGTCACCGTGCCGGTAAGGTCGAACTGCTCGGAGCTCACCGTCGTGACGGGGCTCGGCGATTCCAGATCCGGACGCGCAATGCGCGATCCGGTAATGACGATGGCGTCGTCAGAGTCGGCCTGAGCCACAGGATCAGTAGCAACAACGGCCTGCTGATCCTTGGCTGGCTGGGTTTCACTCGACGGCGGCGTCGTGCCATCTGGTGCGGTCGTGGCCTGAGTGGCCGGCGCGGTCTGGGCGGCTGCCGGAGCAGCGGCGAAGACGCCTGCGCCAAGAAGCGCGAGAGCCTGCCGTCCGGCAGTTGCGCGCAAATTGGATTTCCTCATTTTAATCTCCCGAATCGGGGCGTCATTTTTGGCGACGCCTCTGGTTCGCAGGTGCATTCCAACCCCACGTGGGGGTGGAAT
>JBKJUB010000172.1:0-2854 GCA_046590765.1 Sphingomicrobium sp.
GCCTGCCGCCAGTGCTTCCACCCGACCACCGCGCGGACCGTCTTCGTCGATGCTCCATGCTGCAAGGTCGATCCGCTTCATTCCGCTTGCTTCGAGCGCCGCGCTGAGCTTTGCCACGTCATTGGCGACGAGCGCGGCATAGCTTGCCTCGACCTCGGCCAATTCCTTCTCCAGCGCATCGACATAGGCCAAAGCATAAGGCGTTGGCCGCCCCTCGGTCGAATTTACCGCGCCATAAGCGGTGTCCATATGCTCGCGCAGCCGTTCTTCGCCGGTGATCGCCCCGCCCTCCTTGGTCGCGACCAGCAGCAGGCGCAGCGCGTCGGCCTTGGCGAGCACCGCTTTGGCCTGATCGCGGGTTGCGGCGGGGGCATCGGCCTTAGCCGCCAATGCCGAGCTTTGGGCGCGCACCGCATTGATCTGCGCATTGAGCTTGCTCATCCGCAGGAACAGGCCCTTGACCCGCTCCGCAGCGTCATATTGCACCTTGCGGTCGGCGATGGTGAACTTGGCCCTGTTGTCGAGCGTCAGCACCAGTGGCGCGGTCGAAACCTGGCCGTTCTTGGTCAGCCGGACGCTGTAATTGCCCGGCATGATCCGCTGTCCAACGGTCGAGGCACCGGCGAGCGAGGCGGCAGGCGGCACCATCGGCGGCTCGGTCCGCATCGACCAGGTGATCCGGTTGAGCCCCTTGCTCTTCTTGGCCGGCAGGGTGTCGACCACATTGCCAGCGGCATCGAGCACTTCGAGCTTCATCCGCCCGATCACGTGGCGTTGCTTCTGGAAGTAAGTGATTACCGCGCCGCCCGGCGGATTTTCGCCGAAATAGACCGTGTCACCTTCGGCCCAGCCGCCGCCAGCCTCGATCCGCATCTGTTGCGGTGCGCTGGCGATCAACGTGGCTTCGGACGCCAGTGTTGCGGGGGTCAGCGCGCGCAAGGGGCTGACATCGTCGATCACCCAGATGCCGCGCCCGTGGGTGGCGAGCACCAGATCATCCTCGCTGTTGGGAAGCGCGATGTCGCGCACTGCCACCGCAGGGAAATTGTTGGGCCGAAAGCGCGCCCAATGCGCCCCGCTATCGACCGACGCGAACAGCCCCAGCTCGGTCCCGAGGTAGAGGATGTCGGCGCGCTGGCGATCCTCGCGGATGACATGGGCATAGCCCTCGACCCCGCTCGTAGGCGAGATCAGCGGCGTCCAGCTGCGCCCATAATCGCGCGTGCGGTACAATCGCGGGGTGAAATCGCCTGCGGTGTGGCGGTCAACCGTGACGTAAGCGGTGCCGGCGTCATAGCGGCTTGCCTCGACCCAGCTGATCCAGCTGTCGGCGGGGAGTTTGAGCGCCTTGGTGACATTGGTCCAATTGCCGCCGCCGTTGCGGGTTAGCTGGACATTGCCGTCATCGGTCCCGACCCAGATTTGCCCCGCCGCGCGCGGGCTCTCGCTGATCGAATAGATCGTAGTGTGCATTTCCGCGGCGCTATTATCGACCGTAATCCCGCCCGATTCTTCCTGTTTCTGCTTGAGCGGATTGTTGGTCGTCAAATCGGGCGAAATCCGCTCCCACGTTGCGCCATGGTCGCGGGTACGGGAGAGATATTGCGACCCGATGTACAAGGTGCCCTTCTCGTTCGGCGACAGGTGCAGCGGGGTGTTCCAATTGTAGCGCAATTTCTCCTTGAAGCCGGGGCGCGGCATGATGTCGCTCTTTTCGAGCGTCTTGCGGTTGATCCGACCGACATTGCCGCCTTGGGCTTCGGCATAAGCGAAGTTGGGATCGGATGGATCGCTGAACGTCCAGAAACCGTCGCCGCCGTAGAGATTCTCCCACCGGCTGTTGCTGATCCCGCCGGGATATTCCTGGTCGCCGACCCAGCTCGAGTTATCCTGCAGCCCGCCATAGACCTGGTACGGATCGCGATCATCGGCGCTGACATGATAAAATTGGCTGATCGGCAAATTGAGTCCGTGGCGCCATCGGCTGCCGCCATCCTCGCTGATCCACAGCCCGCCATCGTCGCCGCCAATCATATGCTTCGAATTGGTCGGGTCGATCCACAAGGCATGCCAGTCGGCGTGGCTGCCGCCACCCGAGCCGGTGAAGCTCTTGCCGCCATCTTCCGACGCGATCACCGAATAGCCCATCTTGAAGACGCGTTTGTCGTTGTTGGGGTCGACCACCATTCGGCCGAAGTAGAATGGCCGCCACACCATCCCCTGGCTGCGGTCGCGTTCTTCGAAGGTCCGACCGCCATCCTGTGACACGTAAAGCGCCGAGCGGACGTTTTCGACGAAGGCATAGACCTGGCGCGGATTGTTGGGCGCAAAGGTGATTTCGACCCGGCCCCACGGCTGCGCGGGCAGGCCCCTGGCATTGCCCGAGTTAAGCTCGGTCCAGGTCGCGCCGGCGTCGCGCGATTCCATCATCCGGCTGCCTGAAGCGGCCTCTGGCCCGTCGCCACCCGAGCGGAAGGTGTAACCCTTGCGGCGGAAATCCCATGTGCCCGCGAGCAGGCGATTATGATCGCTCGGATCCATCGCCACGGTCGAGCAGCCGGTGGACAGGTTCGCCGCCTTGATGATGTGGTTCCATGTCCGGCCGCCGTCGCTGGTCTTGTACAAGCCGCGATCGGCACTGTCGGACCACAACCGGCCCGGCGCGCAGACATAAACGGTATTGCCGTCCTTGGGGTCGACCAGCACGCGGGTGATCCGCTCGCTGTTGGGCAGTCCTACCCAGGTGAACGTCTCCCCGCCGTCGACCGATTTATAGACGCCGTTGCCAACCGAGACAGAGTTGCGGGTCCAACTTTCGCCGGTGCCGACCCACACCACCTTCGGATTGGTCGGG
>JBKJUB010000006.1:0-3497 GCA_046590765.1 Sphingomicrobium sp.
GGCGGGGCATGGTTCGTGTGGCTCGACCACGGAGGCTTTGGCCGCCATTATGACGTTTTTGGCTATCGCCCTGTTTACAGCGGCAAAAAGCTCGAGCCATCGCTGCACTTGATGGCATCATTGAGTGGGGAACCCTGCGCCGCGATAAACGCATTTTTGGACGGCGTAAGGTCGCTTTCGGAGTGACGTTGGCTGTAATGTGCACTGCCTCCAGCTAATGTCCGCAATGGGTCGAAAGCGGACATTGGGTTCTTTCATCCCACTGCTGGCCGAGGCGGTGGGAGGCCCAATCGCAGCTATCGCATCCGCACCACCGGCTGGCTCGTTACTGACAGTGACTCCAACGAGGCATTGGCTAGACTGGAAAGCTCCGACATCGCGCAGGAAGACACATCATATCTCAGACGGAGGGTGCGGGATGAGGCGGCGGCAGCTGCCCGCGCCCATTCCCTCGCGGCGACCCTGATCCATATCGAACTCGCGACGGCTTACGCACGGCGATGCTGCAATGCGGACGATCCGGTTTAGTTGGAGGGACATCGGCTTGCATGCCGGTTGCGGTCGAACCGACCAGCTTGCTGATCGCGGCTCCATTGTGCCAAGTTTGCGTGCCACGTTTGCCCCGGCGCGCAACCGGGTGGTTTCCAGATTTCAGGAGAATGCAATGTCACGAGATCGGACCGCCTTTTTCATCAACAACGAATGGACATTGCCGGCAAGTGATCGGACATTCGAGATCGTCGGCGCTTCGACCGGTGAAGTGATCGCGACCGTGCCCGAAGCCGTCGAAGCCGACGTCGATGCGGCGGTTGCGGCAGCTCGGCAAGCCTTCGACCATTCGGGCTGGCCGCAGATGGCGGCAGCGGATCGGGCGGCGATCATGGTGCGCTTCATGGGCGCGCTCGCGGCACGGGCGGAACAGATTGCCGAAGCGGTCAGCCTCCAGAACGGCATGCCGATATCGCTTTCGACGATGCTTGAGGCGTCGATGCCTTTGGGCCTGCTGCAATATTATGCCGAATTGGTGAGTATGCCGGCACAGCCGGACGTTCGTCCCTCGCAGATGGGCAAGGAGACTTTGGTCGAGCGCAATGCGGTCGGCGTTGTCGCCGCGATCGTCCCGTGGAACTTCCCGGTGACGCTGGCGATGAGCAAGATCGCCCCGGCCATGGCCGCAGGCTGCACCATGGTCATCAAGCCGTCGCCGGGCACGATTCTCGACAGCTATATCGTCGCCGAAGCAGCGCTCGAGGCCGGCGTTCCACCCGGAATCCTCAACTGGGTCGCCGCCGACCGCGATGTCGGTGCGTATCTCGTCGCCCATCCTGGCGTCGACAAGGTCGCGTTCACCGGGTCAACCGCGGCTGGTCGGTCGATCGCGCGGACCTGCGGCGAAATGCTGCGACCCGTCACGCTCGAGCTTGGCGGCAAGTCGGCGGCGATCCTGCTCGAGGATGCAGACCTGGATGCCTTCCTGCCCGCCGTGCCGTTGGTCTCGATGCTCAATAATGGCCAGACCTGCTACAACGGGACGCGGATCCTTGCGCCGAAGAGCCGTTATGGCGAGGTGGTCGATGCGCTAGCGAGCATGCTCTCGACGCTGAAGGTCGGCGACGCGATGGACCCTGAAACGCACGTCGGGCCAATGGCCTCGTCGGCCCACCGCGACCGCGTTGAAGGCTATATCAGCAAAGGCAAGGACGAGGCCCGGCTGGTGACCGGCGGCGGTCGACCGCGCGACAAGAATCGCGGCTGGTTCGTCGAACCGACGTTATTCGCCGATGTCGATAATCAGGCGACCATCGCCCAGGAAGAAATCTTTGGGCCGGTC
Organism: Sphingomicrobium sp.; assembly: GCA_046590765.1. Lineage (GTDB taxonomy): Bacteria > Pseudomonadota > Alphaproteobacteria > Sphingomonadales > Sphingomonadaceae > Sphingomicrobium. The sequence continues at coordinate 1,832 of JBKJUB010000006.1, forward strand.
CTCGCGGTCATTGCCTACGACAATGACGACGACGCCGTGCGGATCGCCAATGATTCGCAGTTCGGACTGGGTGGTTCAGTATGGAGCGGCGATGCCAGCCGGGCCCTTGGGGTGGCGCGCCAGGTACAGAGCGGTACGATGGGCATCAACGGCTACATGCCATCGATTGGATCGCCGTTCGGGGGCGTCAAGGGCAGCGGCATGGGACGCGAATTCGGGCCAGAGGCGGTCGGCTCCTATCAACAACTGAAGTCGATTTACGTCATGGGCTGAGACGGAACTTTGGCACAACAGGTCTGGATTCTAGTGAATATCTGAAATTGTTTCGATGATTCATTGGCGCACGAAAGTCCGGGAAGGGTCGCTGCCCGAAAGCCCCTATCAATGTAGGATTTCGTCTGCCAGCGTGGTGGCCGCACGATTCGATTGTGTCGGCTCTTTCAGATCGTTGGTTCAAGCACCGAAACCCGTCGCGAAACCGCGATTGGGGGCAATTCGCGCGCTTTTTCGTGCCGTTTTCAGGCGAAATCGACGCAAATCCTACAGGAAACCGTCAGGTTTCCGGGGAAAATAGGATAAATGGTCGATCAAGCTTGGTCTGTTGCGACCTTTGGGGCTTTTGACCCCGTCTCGCTACCCGCCATTGCTCCCTCTCTACTTGCCCTTCGTCCCCCCTTCGGCTATGCGCGCCTCCGTCTGGCGGATCAGGTTCGCGGGCGTCTCGTTCCATCGCTTGTAATTGCGACCGGTCCGACCGCTCGTCCCATGTCCAACGGATGCCGCGCCGGCATGGGGTCGTCGCGGCAACAAGGGTTTCACCAAAGTCCGCTCGACGGAAGCCGACCATGTTGGTCCGGCCAGCGGCCGAAACGCTACACTGAAAGCACCACATTTTATGGCCACTACGGCATTTCCGACCCGCGACGATTTCGCGGCAATGCTCAATGAATCACTTGGCGGCGAGAATGAGACCTTCGAAGGCAAGGTCGTCAAAGGCATCGTCACCGGCATCGAAAATGACCTCGCGGTCATCGATGTGGGCCTCAAGAGCGAAGGCCGCGTCCCGCTTCGCGAATTCGCAATGCCCGGCCAGAAGGCCGAACTGAAGATCGGCGACGAAGTCGAAGTGTTCGTCGACCGGGTCGAGAATGCCGCCGGCGAAGCGATGCTCAGCCGCGACCGCGCCCGCCGCGAAGAGGCATGGGACAAGCTCGAGAAGGAATATGACAAGGGCGAGCGCGTCGACGGCGTGATCTTCGGCCGGGTCAAGGGCGGCTTCACCGTCGACCTCGGCGGTGCCGTGGCCTTCCTTCCGGGTTCGCAGGTCGACATCCGCCCGGTGCGCGATGTGACCCCGCTGATGGACATTTCGCAGCCGTTCCAGATCCTCAAGATGGATCGCCGCCGCGGCAATATCGTCGTCTCGCGCCGCGCCATCCTGGAAGAGACCCGCGCCGAGCAGCGTTCGGGCCTGATCCAGTCGCTGGCCGAGGGCCAGGTGATCGAAGGCATCGTCAAGAACATCACCGATTACGGCGCGTTCGTCGATCTCGGCGGGATCGACGGCCTGCTGCATGTCACCGACATCAGCTACAAGCGCGTCCAGCATCCGGGCGAAGTGATCAACATCGGCGATACGGTGAAGGTCCAGATCGTCCGCATCAAC
>JBKJUB010000168.1:0-4352 GCA_046590765.1 Sphingomicrobium sp.
ATCTTGCTCCTCGATCCCCGCCGCCCGGAGCGCAACCGCAACCCGACGCTCTCCGAACCCGCGCGAGCCAAGCGTTCGCGCCTTGGCCAGAGCGAATGCCGGATCGTCGATATAGCCGGCCGCCGCCAGTTTCTCGACGATTGCCGACACCGGCGCGTCGTGCTCCCCCGCCCAACCCCGTTCGTGAAGCTTGCGCCGGAGATATTGGCCGAGCTTGGCGCGGCTGGTGGCGAAACGCGCGACATAGGCCAGCGCGAGTTCCTTCAAGGCCGCTTCGTCGAGTGGCGGGCGCGCTCGACGTTCGTGGCTGCGGGGCTGGCGGGCGCGCATATCGCCATGTTTGTGCCACACTCCCCCACCATCACGCAAAGCATCGCAGCCAAGATCGCCTGCAAAACGTATCTGATCGCATAGACCGACCATGACCAAGCTTTCCCCCAACGGCGCAACGCCCACCCTCGACGGGCTTGCCCGCCGCCTCGCAGATTTCGAGACGGTTGGCGACGCGCTCGATTATGCCGCGACCGGCACCCGCGGGATGAATTTTCACGATGCGCGCGGGACGTTGACCCGGGCCTATCCCTATGCCGACCTTCGCACCGATGCATTGGCCCACGCCCGGCGCTTCGTCGCGCTCGGCCTAACGCCCGGCGACCGCGTTGCACTGGTGGCAGAGACCGGCGCCGAGTTCGCCGCCTGCTTCTTTGGCGCGATTTACGCCGGGCTGTGGCCGGTACCATTGCCCTTGCCGACCAGCTTTGGCGGTCGCGAGGCCTATGTCGCGCAATTGCTGGTCATGCTCGAAAGCAGCGATCCGCAACTATTCTTGTACCCGCCCGAGCTCGCCGAATTCTCGACCGAGGCGGCGACGCAGCGGAAAGTTTCCGCGCGCGATTGGGACAGCCTGGCCGAGGTCGAACAATCGACCGCCGCGCTGCCAACCAACACCGGCGACTCGATCGCCTACCTGCAATATTCCTCGGGCTCGACCCGTTTTCCGCATGGCGTCGCGGTGACCCACCGTGCGTTGCTCGACAATCTCCATGCGCATTCGAGGGGGATCGAGCTTCAGGACAGCGATCGCTGCATCAGCTGGCTGCCGTGGTATCATGACATGGGGCTGGTCGGCTGCATGCTCTCGCCGCTCGCCAATCAGGTCAGCGTCGATTATCTCAAGACCGAGGATTTTGCGCGCCGTCCATTGGCCTGGCTCGACCTGATCAGCCGCAATCCCGGCACTACGCTCAGTTACTCTCCGACCTTCGGCTATGACATTTGCTCACGCCGGATGAGCTCGCAGACCCGCGCGGCGGACCGCTTTGACCTGTCGCGCTGGCGGATTGCGGGCAATGGCGCCGACATGATCCGCCCCGATGTGATGCAGGCGTTCGTTGATGAATTCGCCGATGCCGGGTTCAAGGCGCAATCATTCTGCCCCTCCTATGGCCTCGCCGAAGCAACGCTGGCGGTATCGATCATGCCGCCGGGCGAAGGCATCCGGCTAGAGCTGGTCGAAGAATCGGAGCTGTCGGGGGCTGGCACCCCGGCGCAGGAACGTCCTCGCCGCTACCGCGCGATCGTCAATTGCGGCAAGCCGGTGATCGGGATGGAAGTCGAAGTCCGCGACGGCGACGGTAGCGTTATGGCCGAACGCGGGATCGGCAAGCTTTTCTGCCGCGGATCGTCAGTCATGCACGGATACTTCCGCGACCTCGAATCGACCGACGCCTGCCTGTCGGCCGACGGCTGGCTCGACACCGGCGACATGGGTTATGTCTCGGGCGGCTACATCTTCATTGTCGGCCGCGCCAAGGACATGATTATCATCAATGGCCGAAACCATTGGCCGCAGGACATCGAATGGGCGGTCGAGCAATTGCCTGGGTTCAAATCGGGCGACATTGCTGCCTTCGCGATCACCGGCCCGAGCGGCGAGGAAACCCCGGCGGTACTGGTCCATTGCCGGGTCAGCGACCCCGCCGAGCGCGGCCGCCTGCGCGATGACATTCGCGAGCGGGTTCGCGCTATCACCGGCATCACCCCGGTGGTTGAACTCGTCCCCCCGCGCACCCTGCCCCGCACCAGCTCGGGCAAGCTCAGCCGAACCAAGGCCCGCAATCTCTATCTCAGCGGCGAAATCGTCCCCTTCGACGTGGCGGCCTGAGAAGACGAGCAACCAAGCGGTAGCGATCAAGTGGAGATGACGCCCTCGGTCAGCAGCTTTGCGAAGTAATCCTCCACCGCATCACGGCCAGCGTCGGTCAAATCAACGTAGGTAATTCGGCGGTCGGTAGGGCTGGCGCGTCGCACGACAAAAACCTGGCCCTCGAGGTAATCGATCCATCGCAAGGCGGTCGTCGACGACGAACCCGACGAACGACTGAGGTTGGACACCGTCTGCCGCGCACCCGATCGAGATCCGACGTAGAGCGTCAGAAGCATGTCCCATGCTGGCTCGCCAAACATTTCCCCCGGCAGCGATCCCTTGCGAATTCGGCGTGCGCGAATGCTATTTCGGGCAAGAGCGATGAGTTGCTCGGGATCATTGTTCGGACCTTGTGGCGATGGAGGTTGCTTAAGGTCGCTGAGTTGGTCCCATGCGGAGATTTTGCTCGAATCCCGCTCCTGCGGCGAGAAAGATTTCGGCGCGCGTGGAACTTGAACGCCGGATGCGGATTTATCCTTTGCTCGGTTCTGCATGACGCTACTTTCTCGTATTTTGAGGAACATTTCGCAACCGAGCCTACCCAACTTAGCGTAAGTGTGAATAAAATCGCAAGACGATTGTTCTCACCCTATCACTAAAGAGATAGAATGCATCTGTGTACTAAGCGTATTCAAAGAATCCGTATCGGTATTACTCCATTAATGGATACATTAATTCGCTGTTTAATTATAAAGAATAACACGACGACCTATTGACTATTCAGATTTGAGTTGGTTACTTCAAATTTAAACAAATTGGTGAGGCACCACTATGAGATTTGAGAAAGTCGCGCTTAAAAAGACTTGGACAGCGCCCTCCCTCCGCACGCTTTCGACGGATGATCCAATGGTTCGCAGGGCAATTGCCGAAAATGCAGACTTCGCCGAGCAGGTTCGCCGACAGAAGGCTGCCCAAGATTGAGTCGGGCGACACGGAGCGTGTAATCAATAGCGATGTTGAGGGCGTTCCGATGACCCACGTTTACGTGTGTTCGGATGTCCCTTGCGCGACCGTGACAGCGCCGCTATCTCGCTCGCCGACCCCTTACCGGGTCACTCCGGCCTAGGGGTATAGCTCAGTTGGTAGAGCATCGGTCTCCAAAACCGAGGGTCGTGGGTTCGAGTCCCCCTGCCCCTGCCAGGTCCTGAGACACCGAGCGCAGCGAAGCAGCGCGCACAGATGCCGAACGTTGGCCGACCTGCCGCAAAGCGGTAAGGATCGACGTCATTGGGCTTGTTCCCATGACGGCCCGCCATGGAGCCATACTATTGCGATTTGTCGCACCTTGCCTAAATCACCTGTTGCGATGTAAGGCGCTGCGACGAGGTCCAGCGGAAAGTCCGCGGACCTCTTTTTTCTACCTGTTTGCGAACAAAGGCTGACGACAGTGGCAAAAACTACCCCCGGCGAATTCGTCAATCAGGTCCGTTCGGAGGCCTCCAAGGTCGTCTGGCCGACCCGCAAGGAAACCGTCACCACCGCGGTGATGGTGCTGATCATGACCACGATCCTCGCCATCTTCTTCCTCGGGGTCGACGCCTTTTTCTCGACCATCGTCAAATTCCTGCTCGGCCTGCTCGGCTAACAACAAGGCGCATCGTTCATGTCCCGCTGGTACATCATCCACGCTTATTCCGGTTTCGAAAACAAGGTGAAGGACCAAATCCTCGCCGACGCGAAGCGCATGGGCCTGACCCAATTGGTTGAGTCGGTCGAAGTCCCGACCGAGAAGATCACCGAAATCCGCCGCGGCAAGAAAGTCACCTCGGACCGCAAATTCTTCCCCGGCTACGTCCTCGCCAAGCTCGCGCTCAACGACGACGTCTATCATCTGGTCAAGAACACCCCGAAGGTGACCGGCTTCCTCGGCCCCAACGGCAAGCCGCAGGCGATCAGCGAGGCCGAGGCGGCGCGGATCCTCTCGACTCGCGAGGAAGCCGCCGCCGCTGCTCCCAAGCAGAAGGTCAAGGTCGATTACGAGATCGGCGATGCGGTCAAGGTGCTCGACGGCCCGTTCGCGAGCTTCAACGGCGTGGTCGAGGAATTGGATTTCGACCGCAGCCGGGTCAAGGTTTCGGTCAGCATCTTCGGCCGCGCGACCCCGGTCGAACTCGAATTCGAGCAGGTCGAACGCGTCAAGTAACGC
>JBKJUB010000173.1:0-2618 GCA_046590765.1 Sphingomicrobium sp.
TGTCGTCGGTCATCGATTTTCGTGGTAGCGAGCGGGCAACCACGGTCAAGCGGAGTATATTCTTTTCATGCCGATCGATCACAGCCTGCCGTATGACGACAGCAATATCTTCGCCAAAATCCTGCGCGGCGAATTGCCGTGCAACAAGGTGCTCGAGACCGAGCATTCGCTTGGCTTTCACGACATCAACCCGGTCGCGGCAATCCATGTGCTGGTGATCCCCAAGGGTGCCTATGTCAGCTGGGACGATTTCGCCGTCAAGGCGAGCGACGCCGAAATCGCCGATTTCACCCGTGCGATTGGTGAAGCGGCGCGGCTCAGCGGGGCCGACACCCAGGGCTATCGGGTGCTTGCCAACACCGGCAAAAGATCGGGCCAGGAAGTCGCCCACCTCCATGTCCACATCTTCGGCGGCCAGCCCTTGGGGCCGATGCTTGCACGTTAGGCCCAATGCTCTGCACGTCAGGGCCAACGCTTTGCACGTTAGGCATTGCGCGTCCCGTTTGAGGCGCTAGGCTCCCTCCCCGACAGTCAATGATGAGCATCCGCACCTCAAGCGGAGCCACCGACCAAGGGGAATTTCTCATGCTACTCGACCGCGTCAAACCGCTCGACGCCATTTTGGCGACGGCCGAACGAAAATCATTGCACCGCTCATTAGGCTGGTTCCAGCTGATGCTGTTCGGCATTGGCTGCATCATCGGCACGGGCATTTTCGTGCTCACCGCCGCCGGCGCGCAAAAGGCCGGTCCGGGCCTGATGCTGGCGTTCGTCATCGCCGGCGCGGTGTGCATCGTCGCCGCGCTTTGTTATGCCGAAATTGCCGCGATGATCCCGGTCGCGGGCTCGGCCTACACCTACAGCTATGCGACGATGGGCGAATTCCTCGCCTGGACGGTCGGCTGGGCGCTGGTGCTCGAATATGCCATCGCTGCCTCCGCCGTGTCGGTCGGCTGGTCCGGATTCTTTACCGGCACGATCCTGCAAGAGACATTTCATATCACCTTACCCGCTTATCTGACGGCGGGGCCGCTCGCGCTGGGCGGCGCGCCCGGTGGTTTTATCAACCTGCCGGCGATGATCATTGCCTTGCTCGTCACCTGGCTGCTGATGATCGGCACCAGTGAGAGCGCCAAGGTCAATGCCGTGCTGGTGATGATCAAATTGGTCGCGCTGACCGCCTTCCTGATCCTCACTTTGCCGCGGATCGACATGGCCAATTTCAACCCGTTCCTTCCCGCTGGCGTGTTCGGCGGCTTCGGCACGGGGGTCGGCGCGGTCGGTGCGGCGGCGACGATCTTCTTCGCCTACGTCGGGTTCGACGCGGTCTCGACCGCCGCCGAAGAGACCAAGAACCCGCAGCGCAACGTGCCGATCGGGCTGGTCGGTTCCTTGCTGTTCTGCACTGTCTTCTACATCCTGGTCGCGGCTGGCGCGGTCGGCACCATCGGCGGACAGCCGATCATGGGGCCGGGCGGCATTCCCTTCCCCGCCGGATCAGAAGAATTGGCTCGCCAGTGCGCGCTGCCGCAATATGCCGACGCTTTGGTCTGCTCGAAGGAAGCGCTGGCGCATGTCCTGCGCACGATCGGCTTCGGGACGATCGGCAACATGCTCGGTTATGCTGCGATCATTGCGCTTCCCTCGGTCATCCTGATCCTGCTGTTCGGCCAGACCCGCATCTTCTTCGTCATGGCCCGCGACGGCCTGCTTCCGGAGAAACTGAGCGAGGTCCATCCGAAGTGGAAAACGCCGTATATCGTGACTGCAATCACGGGCGTGATAGTGGCGATCGCCGCCGCCTTCCTGCCAGTCGGGCAGCTGGCCGATATCGCCAATGCCGGAACGCTCTATGCGTTCATGATGGTGGCGATCGCGGTGATGCTGCTGCGCAAGCGCGATCCGGATCGCAAGCGGGTGTTCAAGGTTCCGGCGCTGATCATCATCGGGCCGCTGACGATCCTCGGCTGCATGTTCCTGTTCTTCAACCTGCCGACGGCAGCGATGCTGGTGCTGCCGATCTGGTCGGCGATCGGCTTCCTGATCTACTTTGGTTACAGCCGCCGCATGAGCCACCTCGGCCAGGGCAGGGTCGAGGTTCACGAAGGTGACGTGGAGGACATCAAGCCGCACGTCCCGGGGGTCGACATCCCCAAATCGTGATGAGCTGATACGAGCCAATGAAGGGCGGTCCGGAAACGGGCCGCCCTTTTTGGTTGGATTAGCCGAGCAAGTCGCCCGCCAGCGCCTTCAGTTCCTTCTCGGGCCGGGCGCCATAATGCTGGATCACTTCGGCGGCGGCGATGGCGCCAAGCTTGAGCGCGGTTTCCAGGCCCAGCCCGCGCGCTTCGCCGGCCAGGAAGCCCGCCGCGAACAGGTCGCCCGCGCCGGTGGTGTCGACCAGCCGCTCGATCGGTTCGGCCGGGACCGACGCGCGTTCACTCCCGCGCACCGCGACCGCGCCATGCTCGGACCGAGTGACGACCAATGTCGCGACCTTGGCCGACAATATCGCCAGTCCGGCCTCGAAATCCGCCTCGCCGGTCATCGCCGCAAGCTCGGCCTCATTGGCGAACAATATGTCGATCTTGCCCGCATTGATCAGCGCCCAAAAGCCG
>JBKJUB010000198.1:0-8288 GCA_046590765.1 Sphingomicrobium sp.
GCCTCAAGGCCAAATCGAAATATTATGATGTCGCGCGTGAGCTTGCGCAGATGGCCAGCAATTTCCCCGCTGACCCCGACGGCAAGCGCCACTACGTTGTTTGCTCGGGCGGCGGCCCGTCGATTATGGAAGCCGCCAATCGCGGCGCGAACGATGTCGGCAAGGAATCGATTGGGCTCAACATCGTCCTGCCTCACGAGCAATTGCCCAACATTTTCGTGACCCCGGACCTGAGCTTCCAATTCCATTATTTCGCGCTTCGCAAGATGCACTTCCTGCTTCGGGCGCGCGCGGTGGCGGTGTTCCCCGGCGGGTTCGGGACGTTCGACGAAATGTTCGAATTGCTGACCCTGATCCAGACCGGCAAGGTTCGGCCGATGCCGATCATGCTGTTCGGCAAGGAATTCTGGGAGCGGGTGGTCGACTTCAAGGGCCTCGCCGAAGAAGGCGTGATCTCGCCCGGCGATCTCGATCTGATCCATTGGTGCGAAACCGCGCAAGACGCGTGGGATTACGTCCGGGACTATTATCCCGACTGATTGCCACCAGCCTGCTTGGAACGGGCGATAGCGGCCAGATAATCGGCTGGCGACGCCGAGCCGATTTCGATGCTGAGTGCGTCGAGCGGCAGTTGGTCGGGGCGTTTGAAGCGGATGCAGCTTTTGCCCATGTCGAGCTTGCGCCCGCCTGCAGCGGCGGCGGATTGCAATCGCTGGACGCTTTCCGGATTGCATGCCGCGCAGCTCAGGTAGAGGCTGTAGCCGTTCTTTTGGGCGGCAAGCGCGACATAGCTCAGCGGTTGCTGGTTATCGGTCGGTCCGCTGACTTGGATCGGTATTTCCCAATTGATCATGCCCCAGCGAATGACTTCGTCATAGCCGTCGGGGATTGCCTGGTTCACCAGGTCGCGCATGGCCGAGATGATTTCGGCGCGATCACTCGGTAGTTCCGCAAGATAGTCGGCGACGGTTGTAGCTTTGGAGCTGACCATCGCCGGACCTTCACTTTGGCTTGGCCGGGGCCGCCGTATTGGCGGTTGCCGAAGCATTGCCATCGGCCGGAGCGGTGGCATTGTCGCCAGCGGGTGCACCCGCCGCTGCCGGTGCAGCTTCGGCCGGCGCTGCGGGCAGCGGCAAATTGGAGCCCTTCGAATTGAGATAAGCAATGACGTTGGCGCGGTCCTGCGGATCACCGAGGCCAGCGAAGGTCATCTTGGTGCCGGGTGCCATAGCGCGCGGGCTGGCGAGCCAATGATCGAGCGATTTGAAGTCCCAATTACCGCCAATCCCTGACAGGGCTGCGGAGTAAGCGAAGCCTGGCGCATGCTTGCCGATCGGCCCGCCGACCACGGCCCACAGGTTCGGGCCGATGCCATTGGCGCCGCCTTGCACATCGACGTGGCAGGCGGCGCATTTCTTGAACACCGCCTCGCCCTTGGCGACGTCGGCCTGGGCGAGGTAGAATTCGACCGGTTTGGCCGCTTCGCCTGCTGCTGCGCCGCCTTCTTCCCCGCCGGGCAGCGCGTAACCGCCCTTTTCGACTTCCTCACCGGCGTAATGTTCGCCGGTGACGATCCACGCGCCGAGCGAGACGATGCCGGCGAAAAGCAGCCAGCCAGCGGTAGTGTTTTTGCGGTCGTCCATGAAACCCCTGCGGCGCTGCCGTTGATGATGAATTCGGCCCCGCCTTTACGGTGCTGCTTGGCGGGTTTCAAGCATCGCCTAGCCAATGGTCGAGCAAGGTCCGGGCAATCGCGAAGCGCGGCGGCGGGAGGAAGGCGGAATCGCGCGAACCGGATAGAGCAAAGGTTACCTGATCGCGGGTGAACCAGCGGGCGTCGTCGAGTTCTTGCGTGTCGATGGTCAGCGAGTCGCTGGTCGCCTGTGCGGTGCAGCCGATCATCAGCGAGCTTGGGAAGGGCCACGGCTGGCTGGCGATATAGCGAACGTCGGTGACGGTGATTCCAGCCTCCTCGCCCAGCTCGCGCGCGACCGCAGCTTCGAGGGTTTCGCCCGGCTCGACGAACCCGGCGAGCGCCGAATATCGGCCCGGCGGATAGATTGGCTGGCGGCCGAGCAACAGGCGATCCTCGAACGTGGCAAGCATGATCACCACCGGGTCGACGCGCGGATAATGTTCGCCGCCGCACGCCCCGCATTTGCGCCCCCACCCGCCGCGAAACACCGCGCTTGGTGAGCCGCACACCGAGCAGAAACCGTGGCGCTGGTGCCAGCTGGCGAGGCTGAGCGCGGCGGCGAACAGTGGCGCGTCCTGATGGTCGAGCAGCGCGAGCAAGGCGCGGGTATCGGGGCCGGGGCCAACCGGCGGCAAGGCGGCAAACCGCGGCGTGCCCTGGTCGAGGCCGAGGAACAGCGACTCGTCGCCGTTCGCTTCCTGCCAGGTCAGTTTTCCGGCGTCGTCGAGCGCCGGTGCGCCGCCGTTCCATATTAAAGCGGTTGCGAGTGGCGACGCGAGCAAGTCAGCAACCGCTTCGGGCTTGCCGCGAAGCGCGTCGGCGCGGTCAATTCCGGGGCCGGCGAAAAAGGGTTCAGGCGGCAATGAATTTCCTCGTCGCAAGCATTGCATCGACCGCTCGGCGATAGAGTGTCGGAAGGCCGGCGTCGTCCAGCGTCGCGATCGGCTGCCACCAGCCTTCGCCATCCGCCGGTCGACCGGCGACCACCGCCAGCCGAAGTTCGAAATGAGTAAAGACATGCCGCACCTCGGCTAGTGCGGGCGAGGTGCGCGGCGCGTCCCCCCAGTTCGACCCGGGCAGCGCGGGCATGCCGCCGAGCAACCCCTCGGCCGGTCGACGCACCAGCCACACGGCGCCCCCGCGCTCGATCCATTGTGCGGTTCCGTAGCGTATCGGGCGGATCTTCTTCGCTGCTTTCACCGGAAACGCCTCGCACGTTCCGAGCGCAAACGCCTGGCAGCGGGGTGATAGCGGGCAGGCATTGCAGTCGGGGTTCTTCGGGCGGCAGATCGTCGCGCCCAAGTCCATCATCGCTTGCGCGAAATCGCCCGCGTGGCCCTTTGGCACCAGCGCCGCCGCCGCCGCGCGGATCGCGGCCTTGTCCGCGATTGCCCCAAGGCGCGCGACCACCCGCTCGACATTGGTGTCGACCACCACCGAATCGCGTCCGAAGGCAATTCCGGCAATTGCCGCAGCGGTATATTCGCCAATCCCCGGCAGTGCGCGCAGCCCGACCTCGGTATCGGGAAACCCACCCCGCGCCGCGACCATCCGCGCACAGGCGATCAAATTGCGCGCCCGCGCATAATATCCGAGCCCCGCCCATTCGTGGAGTACGTCCTCGTCTGCTGCGCCGGCCAGCGCCGCGACGCTTGGCCAGCGCTCGAGAAACCGGACAAATCGGGGAATCACCGTTGCCACCGTGGTTTGCTGCAGCATCACCTCGCTAAGCCATACCCGATACGGATCGGCACGCGGTTCGCCCGGCGGCGCCCGCCACGGCAGCACCCGCGCGGTCGCACGATAATGGTCGAGCAGGGCGTTTCCGGCACTGGCGGGCATCGCGACGCTATGGCATGACCGGGTCAATGTCGAAACCGGTCAAAACCAAGGAAGATGCGCCGCGCCGCAATCGCGCCCGCGCCACCGGTGACATCATCGCCGATATCGGCGGGGTCGCGTTCAAGCGCTTCGGCTTCGTCCAGAGCGCGGTGGTCAGCCGGTGGAAGGAAATCGTCGGGGAGCGATACGCCAAGGTCTCCTCCCCCGAATCGATCCGCTTCCCGACCAGCAAGAAATCGGGCGGAACGCTGACCTTGCTGGTCGAAGGCGCGCATGCCCCGCTGGTCCAGCATCTCGGCCCGATGATTATCGAGCGGGTCAATCGCTTCTTCGGTTATCAGGCGATCGCGCAGATCGCTTTTCGCCAGGGCCGGGTGCCAGCCGCGCCGGTTCGCCCCGCCCGGCCGAAGCCTGCGCCGGTTCCGGCCGAGCTTGGCGAGGGGCTTCGCGCGATCGCCGATCCCGAGCTTCGCGCTTGCCTTGAATCGCTTGCCGGGCATATCGCTGCATCGACCGGCACGCCCGCCTTTGAACCGATCGACACTATTCCAATCCCCATCATCCGGAGCAAGATATCGTGAAACTGAGCATCCTTAGCGGCATCGTCGCCGCCGCCTTCGCGATCACGGCCTGCAACGCCGAAAACGCCGGCAATGGCGCCACGCCAGCGGCCAACACGCCGATCAAGGCTGTCCCCCCGCCCAAGGGCGGCGACTGGACCACGGTGGTTGGCACCACGCCCGAAGGCGGGTTCGTGATGGGCAACCCCAATGCCAAGGTGAAACTGGTCGAATATGGCTCGATGACCTGCCCGCATTGCCGCGAGTTCGACGAGGCTGCGATGACCACTTTGACCAACAAATATGTCAAATCGGGCCAGGTAAGTTTCGAATTCCGCAATTTCGTCCGCGATGGTTATGACATGGCGGCATCGGTCATTGCGCGTTGCGCCGGGACATCGGGCTTCTTCGGCCTGACCCGCCAACTCTATGCCGACCAGCCCGACTGGGTGGCCAAGATCCAGGCTGCTGACCCGGCCGCGATGCAGGCCATCGGCGCGCTTCCGGTCAACCGGCAACTGACCGAAGTCGCCAAGCTTGCCGGGCTTCAGCAATATGCAGCGATGCGCGGTCTGCCGATCGCCAAGAGCTCGGTCTGCCTGGCGGATGAAAACACCCCGACCCAATTGGTCCAGATGCAAACCGATGCGATCGCCAAATATCCCGACTTCCCGGGCACGCCTACTTTCGTCCAGAATGGCAAGATGGTCGAGATCAAGCCCGGCACGTCGGTGTGGAGCCAGGTCGAAGCCTCGATCAACGCGGCGCTGGGCAGCTAAGGCGGCCATGGCGCCAGCGGGGAGGGCCGGCGGTTGAAAATCCGGAGGCTCAAGCTCGGCGGGTTCAAGAGCTTCGTCGAGCCTGCTGAACTGAGGATCGAGCCCGGGCTGACCGGGGTCGTCGGCCCCAACGGCTGCGGCAAGTCCAACCTATTGGAAGCTATCCGCTGGGTGATGGGCGAAGCCAGCCCAAAATCGCTTCGCGGTGGGGGGATGGAAGACGTCATCTTCGCCGGCACCGCGACTCGCGCCGCACGCGACTTCGCCGAAGTGTCGCTGTTGATCGAGCGCGACGGGGAAGGCGAACTGGGCGGCGAAAGCGAGATCACCCGCCGGATCGAGCGTGGGGCGGGTTCGGCCTATCGGGTCGACGGGCGCGACGTCCGCCAGAAGGACGTGTCCTTATTGTTCGCCGATGCCGCGACCGGCGCGCATTCTCCGGCTTTGGTCAGCCAAGGGCGGATTGGCGCAGTTATCGCGGCCAAGCCGACCGAGCGCCGCCAGATGCTCGAGGAAGCGGCGGGGATTTCGGGGCTCCACGCGCGGCGCAAGGATGCCGAGCAGAAATTGCGCGCCGCCGAGGTTAACATCACCCGGCTCGACGAATTGCTGGGCGACCAGGAATTGCGCGCGGCGACCCTGCGGCGGCAGGCGCGGGCGGCGACACGCTATCGCTCGCTGACCGACCGGATTCGGGGGGCGGATGCGAAATTGTTGTTTGCGCGGTGGGACGAGGCGCAACGCGCGGCTGGAGCGGCGCGAGATGAGGCCGAGGCGGCCGGGGTTGCAGTAAGCAAGCTCCAGACGCTGATGGCCGAGGCCGAGCGCCAGCAGGAAGCGGCGGCGGTCGAGCTTGGAACGCGGCGTACGGCGTTGGTCGAGGCGCGCGATAGCGGGCGGAGCCTGGCGCATGAGCTGGCGACGGCGCGGGCGCGGCGCGACACGATTGTTCGCCGGTTGGCCGAGCTTGATCGGCTTGAGTTAGCGCAGGCCAGCGAGACCGCGCGCGAGGAAGCGCTGCGCGACGATGCAGCGAAGGCGTTGGACACGCTGGAGGCTGAGCGGCAAGCAATTGCGGCGCGATTGAGCGATGGCGAAGCGCAGGCCGCGCGGTTGGCGGCGGACGTCAATGCGGCGGAGATACTGTCGCGCGGGGCGGAGGCGGCGCTGGCCGGATTGCTGGCACGCGAGGCGGCGATGCGCGCCGAACGGCGGGTGGCCGAGGCGGCGCTTGAGGCGGCCGAGGCGCAGGCCGCGCGGATTGCCGACGATGTGGCGAAGATCGAGGCCCAGGTGGCGGCGCTTGGCGATGGCGAAGAGCATCGCGATGCGCGGGCCGCTGCGGAGAAGGCTGCGAGCGAGGCGGCGAAAGCCCTGGCGGCGGCGGAGCAAGCGCTTGAAGCGGCTGACGCTGGCCGTGCCCAAGCTGCGGAGCGGCGCGATGGGGCGGAGAGTGATCTGGCCTCGGCGCGCGCGGCGCTGGCGGCGGCCTCGTCCGAGCGCAAGGCGCTGGCCGATGCGTTGGCGCAGGGCGGCAGCGGGACGATCTCGGTGACCGCCGAGCCGGGCTATGAGCGCGCGCTGGCAGCGGCGCTGGGCGATGATCTCGATGCCGCGCTTGGTGGGGACGCGCCGCGGCGGTGGATTGGGAGCGAGGCGGTTGGCGATCCGCAATTGGCGGCGGGGCTTGAGCCATTGTCCGCTTTCGCCACTGCGCCGCCCGAATTGGCGCGGCGGCTGGCGCAGGTCGGGGTTGCGGAGCGGGATGAGGGGCAGGCGCTCAGCGTCGGCCAGCGGCTGGTGACTCGTGACGGGATGATGCGGCGCTGGGACGGGTTCGTCGCCACCAACAGCGGCGCTGCGACCGCCGAACGGCTGATCCGCGCTAATCGATTGAGCGAGCTGGAGCGATTGTTGCCCGGACTTGAAGCCAGTGTCGCTGCAGCAATCGAAGTGCGTGATTCGGCGGCGACGTCGGTCGAGCAATTCCGCCGCCTGGCCGATGATGCGCGCGCCGCTGCAACGATCGCCGAGCGTCAGTCGCGTGATGCGGTCCGCGCCAGTGATACGGCCGCCAATGCGATCGAGCGGCTCGATGCCCAGCGCGCTGCTTTGATCGAGCGCCGCGCCGACCTCGACCCGCTGATCGCGGCCAGCGCAGGATCGGTCGAGACGGCGGGCAAGGCGCTTGGCGCGCTGGCCGATCCGGCGGCATTGGCCAATGAAATTGATGCTGCGCGTGATGCGGCTTCATCGGCTGGCGCCGACGTCGCCGACCGCCGCGCCGCCGCCGCGACCCGCGCGCGAGAACTCGCCACCGACCGCGAACGCGATGCTGCCGCCCAGCACGAAGCTGGCGAATGGCGCGGGCGCGGGCGCAAGGCGAGCGACCGGCTGGTCGAAACTGCCGCGCGGGCGGCGGGGCTGGCGGCGGAGCGGGTCGAGATTAAAGATGAACCCGAGCGACTGGCGGGCGAGATTGCCCGGATCGAGCGCGATACGGCGTCGAGCGACGCCTTGGTCGGGGCCGCCGCGACCGCCGAAAGCGACGCCGAGCAGGCTGTCGCCAACGCGGCGCTTGCATTGCGCGAGGCGGGGGAGGGATTTGCTGCGGCTCGTGAAGCGCGCGCCGGGGCCGTGGCGCGGGCCGAAGCGCAGACCGCGCGGCGCGAGGAATTGGCACAAGAATGTGGCGACAAGTTCGAATGCCCGCCGCCGCTGCTGCCGGGCAAATATGACTTCGACCCTGCCAACCTCGCCCCCGCCGAAGCCGAGCGTGAGACGTTCGAGCGGCTGACTGCCGAGCGCGAGCGGCTGGGGCCGGTCAATCTGGTGGCGGAAAGCGAGCTTGCCGAGCTCGAGTCCAACCGCGCGCAGGGGGCCGCCGAGCGCGACGAGTTGCAGGAGGCGATCAACCGCCTGCGCGGATCGATCGGCAGCCTCAACCGCGAGGGCCGGGTGCGATTGCTCGACGCGTTCGAGAAGGTCAACACTCACTTTCAGAGCCTGTTCACGACCTTGTTCGACGGCGGCCACGCGCATCTCGAGCTGGTTGAAAGCGACGACCCGCTTGAGGCCGGGCTGGAGATTCTTGCCCAGCCGCCGGGCAAGCGCCTCACCGCTTTGACCTTATTGTCGGGTGGCGAGCAGGCGCTGACTGCGGTGGCGTTGATCTTCGGTTTGTTCCTCACCAACCCGGCGCCGATCTGCGTGCTCGACGAGGTCGATGCGCCATTGGACGATGCCAATGTCGATCGCTTCTGCGATTTGCTCGACCGGATGACCGCCGAGACCGATACGCGCTACCTGATCGTCACCCACAATGCGGTGACGATGGCGCGGATGCACCGGCTGTATGGGGTGACGATGATCGAGCAGGGCGTCAGCCGCCTGGTGTCGGTCGACCTTGGC
>JBKJUB010000208.1:0-2823 GCA_046590765.1 Sphingomicrobium sp.
CGGCTGGTGACGACGATCAGCGATCCGCCGGGCTTGGCGCGCAATGTCATCAACGCCCGGGAAACCAGTTGCGTCGACAATCGCCAATATTTCGTCGCTCCGCCGATCGCCACGACCCGCAAGGGTCGGGGAAGCGCAGCCAGCCATTCGCGCTCTTTGGCATCGGGCTCGGGTGGCTCCTGGAAGCGACTCAACGCGGCGTCGAGCAAGACGACATTGTCACCTGGCGGCACCGGATATTGGCGGGTGGTAATGACCAGGTCGAAAATCGACGGGTCAATTCGCGGATTGCCGAGCAACACAATCTTGGTCTTGCCCCGATTTTGTTCACGGATCCAGCGCGACACCGGAACACTGCGACGGCCGATGCCGATCACCAGGTCGGGCCAGGGCGGGGTCAGCCGCGTTTTGCTTTCGCGGTCGAGCGTGGCGCGCGTCGGCCCGAGCCAACGGGTCACCGCACGGAGCAAATTATACTCAAGGTCAATCGTGGTGAACGGCAGGCCGACCGTCTCGGCCAGCGCCAGGACCTGGTTATTGTCGCCCGTTCGCGATCCCACCAATACCCAGATCAACGGTGTCGTCATTTACCCCTCACGCGGCGATATTCGACCCGCAGGTAGACCGCCATCGTCAGGGCGAACAAGACGTTGGCAAGAAGTAAGGCAAATGCAGCCCCCTTCAGGCCCGCAACATGCGCCAGCGGAACAATCGCCGCGAAATAGCCCAGCGTGGCGAGGATTCGCGCCTTGAGCGGCACGTCGGGCCGATCGAGCGCGTATAGGGTCGAGGGCAAGGGGAAACTGACGACGGTCAGCAGCGGCACGCCGAGCAGGATCAGCAACGGCACATAAGCCGCCTTAAAGTCGTCGCCGAAGGCCGCGCCGAGCAAGGGTTTTCCAGCCACCAGCATCAGCAGGATGGCCACGCCGGCGAACATCCCTGCGGCAATCACCGCCCGTTTCATGAATTTCCACGGATGCTTGGTGGTCAGGTCCATCCGGATCAGTTCGGGATAATAAGCGCGAGCGATCAAATCGGCGGGCTTCTGCGCGCTGTCGGCAAGGCTCCCCGCCACCCGGTACAATGCAGCACTGGCCGGCCCGAGCAGCCCGCCGACAACCAATCGCGCGAGCGGACCCCAGGCCGATTGCAGGGACGAGGTTAAATTGACCTGGATTGCGAACCGCCAGGCGCCGGGCAGGGATGTCGGACGAAGCGTGGGCTTTATCCCGGTCAGCAAATTGCCGCGGCGAAGTTCGCGCCAGCCAAGGAACCAGATGTACAAATCGCCGCCAAGATCGGTGACATACCAGATCACCAGATAGGCAATCAGCGGCCAGCCTTGCGACCAGGCGAGGATCGTCAGCAAGGCGCGGAAAATCGGGGTCATGGTCTGCTGCCAGCTCGACAAATCGAACCGGTCGAGCGCTCGAAGAACCCCGTTGGGGGTCGCCGCCGCCATCGTCGGCAAAATGGTGCAATAAAGCATCGCGTAGCGCAGATTGTCGCCCGTCAGCCCGAACCACGGCCCGATCAGCGGCAGCAACGCGATTGCCACTACCATCCCGACCAGCCCGCTGACTACGTCGAGCGCGAAGGCGAAACCGGTCGCGGTCTTGAAATCGGCCTGATGGTCGGGATCATCAACGCGGCCGCCGTAGCGAATCACGATCTGCCACGACTGGAACCGTGACAACCCGCTCGCGGCCTGCGAGTAGCTCACGATCAGGATCAGCATCCCGAACGTGGCAAGCCCCAGCCCACGCCCGGCAAACGCCAGGGTCGCCAGGGATGCAACCGCAGCAACGCCCTTTGATATCGCCAGATAGCTGGTGTTCTTGAGAAGCGACCGGAAGTGCTGGTCTTTAATCCAATGTTTCATCATGTCCGAACGGGCGGGTCGGGGAAGGGGGCGGTCTAGCCCAAAGCCCCTGACCTGTCGCCCCCCCGTCACGATCCTGCTCAGGCGGGCTCGGCCACCCGCCCTTTGACCACCTTGTCGGCCAAGGTACCGTTCAATTCGGCGAGATGGTCATACTCCGCTTCGTAAGTCGCGAGACCCTGGCTGAGCGAGCGCAATTCGGCCTCCAATCCGGCCAATTCGCTTTCCGGAAGCAACGCCTCGACCCGGTCCCATCCCGGCCAGCCGTCGCGCGGCCCCAGGCCCAGCATTTGTCCACGCCGCGACGCCACGGTCGAGCTGACCTTGGAGGTCGAGCTTGACGGCGACACCACCACCAGTCGCTGCACCGGCTCGAGTAGATGCGGTTTGGCGGCGGCGAGCGCGTCATGCATCGCGATCCGCCCTGCCGTGCGAAAGGCGAGTTCGGACGAATCGACGCTGTGGTAGCTGCCATCGACCAGGGTCACCGCGACATCGTCGACCGGGAAGCCGAGCGGTCCCTTGGTGCAGGCGTCCTTCACCCCGGCCTCGACCGCCGGGATATATTGACGCGGGATCGAGCCGCCGTGGATTTTCTCCTCGAACTTGAAGCCCTCGCCGCGCGCCAGCGGGCGGATTTCGATGATCACGTCGCCATATTGGCCGTGCCCACCCGATTGCTTCTTGTGGCGGCCATGCTGGCGGACCGGTTGGCGGATCGATTCGCGATAGCCGATCGAGCAAGGCAGGCTGGTGACCTCGACCCCGTAACGGCGCTTCAACCGCGCCACGACCAAAGCGAGATGCTCGTCATTGACCCCGCGCAGCCGAAGCTCGTGGCTGTCATCGTCATGCTCGATGGTCAGCGCCGCATCTTCCTCGGCCAGTCGGGCTAAGGCGCTTGCCAGTCGCACGTCATCCTTGCGGTCGGACGGGGC
>JBKJUB010000032.1:0-15883 GCA_046590765.1 Sphingomicrobium sp.
CGCAAAGGCATCGCCATCGACGCAGTTGCGACACTGGTGCGTTCCGGTCGCCAGACCCGTTTGCTGCAGCCAGGACTCCAACCCGAGAGCACATCGCGCCGGGACGAAGGCTTGGTCAGGCTGGTAGCCAATGCCCATGCTGCCCGCGCGGCGGTCGCCTCCGCAGGTGGTCGGCCGCTCGTGGAGGTCGCTGCGGAACAGGGCTTCACGCTGCACTACTTTTCGCAGCTCGCTCGGCTTGGCAGTCTGGCTCCTGATATTGTCACTGCCATACTCGAAGGACGGCAGCCTCCAGCGCTCACGCGCACTCGCCTTGCGCGGACCAAGGCGCTGCCGATCGACTGGCCGACGCAGCGGCAAATGTTCGGGTTCGCCTGAGCCACACACAGTCGTGCATCGTCACTGATGCGCAGCATTAATGCATCGCATCCGGGGGCTACATTTTCGAGCGACTGAGAACCGGCCCTCGAAGACGGCGTAGAGAGGCCGACTATGGTCTCTGCCGCCCCCACATGCCGTTTCGCGCACGCCAAGAACTCCCAAAACCGCGCCTTTTCCGCGCCGTCGCGGATGAATTAACTTTCGGTACGAGAGACTTGGGACTGTGTGGTGCCGCCTACAGGACTCGAACCTGTGACCCCCGCATTACGAATGCGATGCTCTACCAGCTGAGCTAAGGCGGCCCGGGTGGGCGAAAAAGCCCCTATCAGCGCGCTTGATACGGGGCAAGCGGCGACGTTTCAACGAACATGCTTAAGCCTTTCGTAATGCCTAGCTGGCAAATTAGCCTTGATTTGGACCAATCGGGGCCGTGGCATGGATAGTTATTCCGAGCATCCGAGTGAATTTGACCTGTCGTCCGCCGAGGCTGTGACGGCGGGCGACGTCACCGATGCGATCGGCGCCGACGAACGGCGGATGCATGTCCGCGCCTATAATTATTGGGTGTCGCTGCTCGACGGGCGGGACTATCCGTCGATCGAGGATCTTGAGCCGGGCAGCGTTACCGATTTCGCGCCGCACAGTGTGTTGCTCGACTTCACCGCCGGGCGCGACGACCCCGCCACCCCTTATGTCGGAAGCGCGATCCGCGCCGAATGCGGGCTGCCCGCCGACATGAAGGACATCGGCCAGGTTCCGAGCCGGTCATTGCTGTCGCGCCTCACCGACCATTATCTGCAGATCATCGCCAATCGGGCACCGATCGGGTTCGAGGCCGAATTCGTCAACCAGCGTGGCCACTCGATCTGCTATCGCGGGATCCTGATGCCGTTCAGTTCGGACGGCGACACAATCGATTTCATTTACGGAGTGATTAACTGGAAAGACGCGGGCGAGACGGTCGAGGCCGATTCGCCAATCGTCGCCGCACTTGCCCCGGTTGAAGCCGACCCCGTCCTTGCTGAGGCCGAGCATCCGGCGCATCTGACGTGGGAAGACGGGCCGCTGGCCGAGCCGGCAATCGCTGCTGAGCTAGTCAGCGCTGCTGATTCGGTCGATGCGGTCGAGCCAGTCGCTGCGCCGCCCGCCGACGCCGGGCTGGCCGATCATCTGTCCGCCGCGCGCGAGAGTGCCGAAGTGTGCAAGGATGCCGATGGCCGAAGTCGCCTCGCGCTCTATCGCACGCTCGCAATGGCCTATGATTTCTCGGTCGCGGCCAAGCGCGTCCCGGCTGAATATGCTGAAATTCTCGACGATGCCGGGGTCAAGACCCAAGCCCGTGCGCCAATGACTCCGGTGGTAAAACTGGTGTTCGGCGCCGATTACGACAAATCCCGGCTGACCGAATTCGCTGCCGCGCTAAGCTATGCCGACCGCCGTCAAATCGACTTTGGCGGGTTCCTTCCCTTCCTCGACGGCCAGATCGGCGGATTGAAAGCGCTGGTTGCTGCCGAGCGCGCCGAACGCCGCCCCGCGACCAAGCCCGACGACCGCAGCGAAACCGCCCGCGCCGCACTTCGCGAAACGCTACCGGTCAACCTCGGGCGGCTCCCCGCCGAACAGGAATTCACCCTCGTCATCCTTCGCCGAAGCCCTGATGGAGTCCACCAGACGGTGGCGGTGATCGACGACGACGCGATGCTTGAGCGCGCTATCCGCCGCACTGCATCCTAAACTCCGCCGTCGCGCGCCTTGTCGCGGGCGACGGCTGGGGTCTATAGCCCGCCCCCAATGACCTTTAGCGAGACGGTTGAACCCATGGCGGCCTCTTCGGGCGCGGACGAATGCATCGTCGGCCTGCTGCGCAACGCGCTCAATTCGAATGCCCTTCCGGGCGAACTCGACGGCTTTTCGGACGCCGAGCAGGATGAGGCGGCGGCGTTCGTCGCCAGCGTCGCCGCCAGGCGCAGGCCGGGCGAGGTAGCGATCCAGCTGACCTCGAGCGGCGGCGAAGCCGGGCATCGGCGGATGCGCCTCGCGGTGATCAATGACGATATGCCGTTCCTGGTCGACTCGGTTGCCAGCGCAATTGCCGCGCGCGGCATCTCGATCCACCGCCTGCTCCACCCGATCGTCCAGGCGAACCGCGACGCCAAAGGCAATCTCACCGGGCTTGACGAGGGCGAGCCCGAATCGATCATCTACATGGATCTGGATCGCGCCGACGCGCGGACGCGCTCGGCGCTGCGCAGCGAATTGACCCAGGTGCTCGACGATGTCCGCGCTGCCGTCACCGACTGGCCGTCGATGCAACAACGGATGCGCGAAGACGCCGCGTCGATCGATGATGCCGAGGGCGCCGACTTGCTGCACTGGTTCGCCGATGGCGCGATGACCCTGCTCGGTTTCGAAGTCGAACGTCCGGGCAAGGAAGGCACCAACGGACTCGGCCTGTTCCGCTTCCCTGGCGAGCCGACCGACGAAGGCGGGTGCGACGAAGCCATCCGATATTTCGAAAATGGTGGCCAGATTCCGTTGATGGCCAAGGCCGACCGCAAATCCTCTATCCACCGCCGGGTTCCGCTTGATCTGGTCGCCGTGCCGATCCGCGAGAAGGGCAAGATCACTGCCGTCGGGGTCCACGTCGGTTTGTGGACCAGCGAGGCGCTGACCGCCCCGGTCGAGCAAATTCCGTTGCTCCGCCGAATCCTCAACGATCTTGACGAAAGCTTCGGCTACACTCCGCTCAGCCACAGCGGCAAGGCGCTCCGCCATGCATTGTCGGCGCTGCCGCACGATTTGATCCTCAACCTCGACCAGGACAGCGTCCGCAAGTTGGTGCTCGCGGCGATGACGTTGGCCGATCGACCGCAGCCGATCATGGTGCTGGTCCGCTCGATCCTGCGCGGCCATTTGTTCGCCTTCGTGTGGCTGCCGCGCGAGGAACTTTCGACCGTTCGCCGACTGGCCATCGGAGCGATGATCAGCGACGCCGCCAAGGGTCCGCAAAAGGCTTGGTCGGTGGACCTTGGCGACGGCGATCTGGCGCTGCTCCGTTATACTTTCTCAATCGACGCATCGCGCACCTCGCCCGATGCTGGCGCGCTTAACCGCAAGCTGTACGACATGGTGCGCGGCTATCTTCCATCGGTCGAGGAAATGCTTGCCGACCAAGTCGGCTCGACCCAGGCGCGCCGCCTCGTGCTAACCTATGGCGACGCCTTTCCCGACGGCTATTGCTCGCGATATCCGGCCGACGATGCGGCAGCCGACATCCTCCAGCTCGACTCGCTCGCCGATGATGATCAGCGCGCGATCCGTCTCTATCGCTTGCCCGCCGATCCACCAGAGCAGCTGCGCCTCAAACTCTATAAACGCGGCGCATTGGTGCCTTTGTCCGACGTCGTCCCGGTACTGGAGAATTTCGGCTTCACGGTGATGAAGGAAACCCCGACCCGGCTCGATGCCGTCGGATCCAACATCTATGAATTCGCACTCGTCATGGCCGACGGATCGCCCGCATCGCGGCTCGATGAGCGCGCTGCGGTGATCGAGGAAGCGATTGCCTCGGTGCTGCTCGGTGCGGCGGAAAATGATGCGTTCAACCAATTGATCATTAGCGCCGGCCTGACTCCGCGCGCGGTGGTCTGGCTGCGTGCCTGGTTCCGCTACACACGCCAGGTCGGGGTGGCCTATTCACTAGTCACTGTGGTCGATGCGCTTGGCCGGGCACCGGCCGCGACCCGAGCGCTGGTCGGATTATTTCTCGCGCTTCACGATCCGTCGCTCAAGGCCAAACGCGACGACGAGGCCAAGCGCCTCGCCGCCGCTTTCGACGATGCCTTAAAGAGCGTTGGTAGTATCGATGACGACCGCATCCTGCGCCTGATGCGATCGGTGGTCGGGGCTACGCTTCGCACCAATGCCTTCGCCCCGGCCGCCGCCGAAGCAATTGCGTTCAAGATCGATTCCAAGCAGATCCCCGGCCTCCCCGCGCCAGTGCCGTATCGCGAAATCTGGGTCTATTCGCCGCGCGTCGAAGGAATCCATTTGCGCGGCGGGCCGATCGCGCGCGGCGGGCTTCGCTGGTCCGACCGGCGCGATGATTTCCGCACCGAAATCCTTGGGCTGATGAAGGCCCAATTGGTCAAGAATGCGGTGATCGTCCCGACCGGAGCCAAGGGCGGCTTTTATCCCAAGCACCTCCCTAGTGCCGCGCTCGACCGTGAGGCCTGGTTGGCGGAAGGGACGGAAAGCTATCGCATTTTCATCCGCGCTCTGCTGTCGGTCACCGACAATATCGTCGACGACAAGATCACCCATCCCGACAAGGTCGTGATCCACGATGGCAATGATCCCTATTTCGTGGTCGCCGCCGACAAGGGCACCGCGACCTTCAGCGATGTCGCCAACGGAATTGCGCTCGATCGCCACTTCTGGCTCGGCGATGCTTTCGCCAGTGGCGGCTCGAACGGATACGACCACAAGGCGATGGGGATCACTGCCAAGGGTGCGTGGATCTCGGTCCAGCGCCACTTCCTCGAACAGGGCGTCGACGTCCAGGCCAACTCGATCAAGGTCGCCGGCTGCGGCGACATGTCGGGCGACGTGTTCGGCAATGGCATGCTGCTGTCGAAGAAACTCAAGCTGATCGCGGCGTTCGATCATCGCCATATCTTCATCGATCCCGATCCGGATCCGGCCAAGAGCTGGAAGGAACGCAACCGGATGTTCGCGCTACCGCGGTCGAGCTGGGATGATTACGACCGCAAGAGCCTGTCGAAAGGGGCGATGATCGTCCCGCGCAGCCAGAAGTCGATTAAACTGACTAAGGAAGCGCAGGCCGCGCTCGGCATCGACCTGCTCGATACCGACCCGACCAGCCTGATCACCTTTATTCTCAAGAGCCCGGTCGACCTGATCTGGTTCGGCGGCATCGGCACCTATGTCAAAGCATCGACCCAGCCGCATAGCGATGTCGGCGATCCGGCCAATGACGTACTCCGCGTCAATGCTAATGAGATCCGGGCCAAGGCCATCGGCGAAGGCGCCAACCTTGCCATCACCCAAGCCGCGCGGATCGAATTTTCGCAGGGCGGCGGGCGGATCAACACCGACTTCATCGATAATAGCGCCGGGGTCGATTGCTCGGATAATGAGGTTAACATCAAGATCCCG
Source organism: Sphingomicrobium sp. (assembly GCA_046590765.1). GTDB lineage: Bacteria > Pseudomonadota > Alphaproteobacteria > Sphingomonadales > Sphingomonadaceae > Sphingomicrobium. The sequence continues at coordinate 5,560 of JBKJUB010000032.1, forward strand.
CTCAACCGCGAGATGCGTGAAGGTCGACTGACCGAAGCCAAGCGCAATGCATTGCTGGTGAGCATGACCGACGAAGTGTCAGAACTGGTGCTCGAGGATAACCGGTTGCAGAGCCTGGCGCTGTCGATCGCCGAGCGAGGCGGGGTCAAGGCGCTGCCCGAACATGTGCGGGCGATTGAATTGCTCGAAGCCTCGGGCCGACTCGACCGCCGGGTCGAGGGGCTCGGGACGAGCGACGCCTTGCTTCGCCGGGCACTTGACCATCGTGGGCTGACGCGGCCCGAACTTGCTGTCGTGCTGTCGATGGCGAAATTGTCGTTGCAGGCGGCGATCGAGAAATTGAAGCTGGCCGATGACAAGATGCTCGAGCCGCAATTGTTCGCGGCTTTCCCTCGGCCGATGCAAAAAGCCCATGCCGCCGCGATCCGCACCCATCGCCTGCGTCACGAGATTGTCGCCACGAAAGTTGCCAACCGGATCGTCAATCGTCTCGGTCCAAGCATTCCGTTGAGTCTGACCGAGGAAGAAGGCGCCTCGCTCGGCCAGGTGGCGACTGCCTTCCTCGCTGCCGAACATCTCCTCGACCTGCCCCAATTGTGGGACCGGATCGAGCGCGCCAAAGTCTCAGAGACGGTCCGCATCGAGCTGTTCCAGGTCGCCGCGAAATCGGTCCGAAGCCATGTTTCGGACATCCTGCGCTCGACCGGCGCTGAAGACAGCGTCAGCGATTTGGTCGACATGCTGGCACCGGCCGCGCGCAAAATTTCCGCTGCAGCGACCAAGCTCATTCGCTCCGAAGTGCGCAATGAAGCCGACGCCCGCCGCGAACATCTGATTGAGCTTGGTGCTGACGAATCGATCGTCGACGGGCTGGTCCGCGTGTTCGAACTCGATGGCGTATTCGGAATTGCTGCGCTCGCCGCCAAGCGCCAACTCGATGCCGCTGCCTTGACCAAAGCCTACACCAGGCTTGGTGAAGTGCTGAGCCTCGACTGGGCGCAGCAGCAGGTGGCGCGGTTCGAACCGTCCGACCAATGGGAACGATTGCTCGTCGCCGGGCTCGAACGCGATTTCGAGCAACTCCGGCTCGAGTTTCTCGCCCGTGGCCGCGACGGCGATCCGGTCGGCACCACCGATCGCTGGATCGAACGCCAAGGCCCGCGGATCGAGCAATTCCGCAAGCTCATCGCCCAGGGACGAGCGGCTGGGGCGGTAACCGGGCCGATGCTCGCGCAGATCGCCAGCCAAGCGCGGATCCTACTCGCTCGATGAGGCAGATGCGGGTTGCGCTGATGGTGCCTGACCCGGCCTATCAGGAGGCCTATGCGTGGACCTATGATGTCGAGGCGGCGATCCTGCGTAAAGTCGGGATTGAGGTCGAGCCGCTGCCGTGGACGATGATCGACAAGCTGCCCGAGGTCGACCTCGTCATGCCGCTCGTCGCATGGGGTTACAATTTCGACTATCCGCGCTGGCTGAGCTTGCTCCAGCGGGCCGAGGTTGAACGCTGGCCGTTGCTCAACCCGCCCGCCCTGCTGCGTTGGAACGGCGACAAGGCTTATCTCAAGGAATTGGGCGCCAAGGGCATTCCGACTGTCCCAACAGTCGAGGTCGACCATCTCAGCGCCGCATCCTTGTCTGCCGCGTCGGCCAAGTTCGGCGGGCTGGACCTGGTCGTGAAACCACCGATTTCGGGCGGCGCGCACGGCACCTATCGGCTTAAGGTCGGCGACCCGATCCCGGCCGAAGTCGCGGGCAAGCGGATGATGATCCAGCCGTTCCAGCCGGGCATAGCGGCGGGCGAATATTCGATCATCCTGTTCGGCGGCAAGTTCAGCCACGCCGTGCTCAAGACACCCGTTGCCGGCGACTTTCGGGTCCAGCCGCATCTTGGCGGGGTCGATCGTTATGCGGTGCCGCCGAACGGCTCGGTCGAGCTTGCCCAGGCCGCGCTCGCGCTCGCGCCTACCGAAGCGCTTTACGCGCGAGTCGACATGATTGCGGGAACCAATGGCGCGCTTAAGATCATGGAATTGGAGTTGATCGAACCGGCGCTATTCCTCCACCACGCACCCGACAAGGGCGTGGCCTTCGCCTCAGCCGTCCGCGCCGCCGCCGCGCGCAAATAGCCACTGGCGGATCGTCCCGGGGACGATTTTTTGGGGGTAGCGGCGGGCGCCAGAGCTACCTAGCGTAGGCAGCATTCAGGCGAGTGCGAGCAAACCATGTCGGCAGGATATCAATCACTGACCGAAAAGGAGAAGCAGACTCTCCGCCTGATCGTGCGCGGGCATGACGCGAAATCGTCGGCGCGGCACCTCGGCCTGTCGGTGCACACGGTCAATGAACGACTGCGCGATGCCCGGCGCAAGCTCGAGGTTTCAAGTAGTCGGGCCGCAGCGCGCCTAGTGCTCGATACCGAGGGCGACGACCCCCAAAAGCTTGCGGACAAGCAAATCGGGGAAGACTCAGTCGTCATCGATGGGGAACAAGCGCCAGCACCGGCCACCGTCCCGTTGCCAACGCATCCCTCGGCGGTCACCATCGCAGGAGTTATCATCATGTCCATTCTTCTTGGCGCGCTCGCCTTGTCCCTTTCAGTCGGCGGGACGGCGCCATCGGCATCGACCGATGCCGCCCAATCCACCCCAGTCACGGCCGCGCCGGCGGTGGTCGAGTCGGACGCTGTCCGTTCAGCGCGCGACTGGCTGGTGCTTGGTGACCAGAAGCGCTGGAAAGACGGCTGGACCGCGACTGCATCGTCATTCCGGCAATTGAATTCCGTCGAGCGCTGGGCGGAAGCGGCCGAGAAGGTGCGCGTGCCACTGGGGGACGTCGTTTCGCGGGTTGCGCTCAGCCAGGAAAGCGTCCCCGCGCCGCCGGCCGGCGTGGAAGTTGTCAAATTCCGCACCAGTTTCGCCAACAAAGCCAATGTCATCGAAACCGTCAGCATGGCCCGCGAAGACTCGACGTGGAAAGTCGTCGGGATTTACGTGGAATAAGCGCTGCGGGCGAACAGCCACTGACGGATCGCGGATGTGAGGTTGGGCGGCGGGCTTGAGTCCAGCCGCTCTACATCGATCCTCGCGATCAGTGCGTTGGGCGGCAGGTCGAGCTCGACCGCCGCCGCCTCGAGCCCCGTCCAGAAAGCAGGCTCGAGGCTGATCGACGTTTCATGCCCGGCGATCGTCACCGACCGTTTTGTGGGTAAGCCGTAATCCACGCGATCAACAAACCCCGGGCGAAGCCCGCAAGGCCGAACGGCCGCTCGAGCTTATGCGAGGAATCAAAACAAAGACTCCCTCAATACATGTGCTGCCCGCCATTGATCGACAGCGTCGATCCGGTGACAAACCCGGCATCTTCGCCGACCAGGAACGCCACCCCACGCGCGATCTCGCTCGCTTGGCCGAGACGATTGACCGGGATCTTTGCGATAATCTTGCCGAGCACTTCGGGCGGCACTGCGGCGACCATGTCGGTGTCGATATAGCCCGGCGCGATGGCGTTGACCGTCACGCCGTTGCGCGCGCCTTCCTGCGCCAGCGCCTTGGTGAAGCCGTGAATTCCCGACTTGGCGGCGGCATAATTGACCTGGCCGTACTGGCCCGCCTGGCCGTTGATCGAGCCGATGTTGACGATCCGCCCGTAACCGCGCGACTGCATCCCCTCAAACACCGCTTTCGCCATGTTGAAGCAGCCACCGAGATTGGTGTCGATCACGTCCTGCCACTTGGCATGGTCCATCCGCTTCATCGTCGTATCGCGGGTGATTCCCGCATTGTTGACCAGCACATCAACCGGGCCAAGGTCGCCCTCGATCGCGGCAATCCCGTCGATGCATGCCTGATGATCGGCGACGTCGAACTTGTACGCCTTGATCCCGGTGCGATCAGCGAATTCCTTCGCCCGCTCTTCATTGCCAGCATAGGTCGCGGCGACCTGCATTCCCATGTCCTTCAACGCGATACTGATCGCTTCGCCGATGCCGCGCGTTCCGCCGGTCACCACTGCCACTCGTGCCATGTCTCTCTCCACGTTTTTCTTTGAGAGTTAGGCTGACGGCCACCATCCGGCAAGTTCGCGTCTGATCAACGCATCGAGCATCGTCATTCCGTCCTCGCTGTCATTGAGGCAATCGAGCCGCGCGAAGTGCGTTCCGCCTGCGGCGAGGAAATCTTCACCCCCACGAATCCCCAATTCCTCAACCGTCTCGAGGCAATCGGCAGAGAAGCCCGGGGCGGCGATCGCGATCTTGGTCACGCCTTGTCCCGGGTACGCATCGAGCGTGACGTCGGTCGCCGGTTCCAGCCATTTGGCCTTTCCGAATCGCGACTGGAACGCGACATCGACTGGCCGCCCCATCGCCTCACTCAGCAAGCGTGCGGTCTTCTGGCAATGGCAGTGGTACGGATCGCCCATTTCAAGCGTACGTTGCGGCATTCCGTGGAAGCTCAGCAGCAATCGCTCGGGGACGAAATCGAGCGCCGCAATCTGCCGCTCAAGGTCGTTCATCAGCGCGCCAATATAGGCTGGGTCGTCATGATAAGGCGGCAACGTCCTAAGCGCCGGTTGCCAGCGCATTGCGGCCAGCGTGGCGAAAGCGGCATCGTTGGCAGTGGCGGTCGTCGCCGCACAATATTGGGGGTAAAGCGGCGCAATCAGGATCCGCTCGCAGCCCTTGGCCTTCATCGCCTCGAGCGTCGCCGCGATCCCGGGATTGCCATAGCGCATCGCATAATCGACCAGCATGGTCTCCCCCAAGCGCGTCTGCAGTGCCTTGGTCTGCCGCTTGGTAATCGCGGCCAGCGGCGATCCGTCATCGCTCCACACTTGCGCATAAGCATGCGCGCTTTTCTTGGGCCGGGTGCGAAGGATGATCCCGTGCAGGATCGGCTTCCACGCCCAGGACGGGATTTCGACCACGCGCTTGTCGCTCAGAAACTCCGCCAGATAGCGCCGAACCGACCCGACATCGGGCGCGTCGGGAGTGCCGAGATTGACCAACAGCACGCCAATCTTCGGGGCGACAATGGCAGGATGATCAGGCGGCCGTTGCATCACGCCGACATGGTGTTGAACGGCAAGTCGCGCAAGCGCCGTCCGGTGCCTGACGCCAGCGCATTGGCCACCGCTGCAGCCAGCACGACATGGCCGAGTCCGCTGACTCCGCCCGGCGCGGCATTGCTCGGCGCAATCTCGACGATGATCGTCGGCACCCGCCCGGCTCCGGTCAGTCCCGCCGCGCGGAGCGGATGTGCTACCGGCATCCCGGCGACAAACTCGGGCGCGTCGGCGGTCGCCAGCGACAGCGCCTCGATCAGCGATCCCTCAATCTGTTGCTTGACCAACCCCGGATTGATCGCCCGCCCGCAATCGACCACCGCCACCAATCGCTCGACCGCGACTCGCTGGTCGGCCCCGATTCCCGCCTCGGCCAGCAACGCGATGTGCGACCCGAACGCCGACACTGCCGCCAGCCCCAGACGGCTGCCCGGCGCACCGCCGTCCCACCGCCCGAGCGTCGCCACCGCTTCGAGCATCTTCGCCAGCCGCACATTGCCGCCGAGCAGGCCCATCCGGAACGAGAATGGCTCGGCGCCCAGCCCGCGCGCCATTTCGTCGATGAAGCTCTCATTGGCGAAACCGGTCAGCGCCTCGCTCCCGCCGCGCATGTAGCCAGTGGCGATCGGCAGCTCGGCGGCGACCGATTCGATCCGCATATTCGCCACCGCATACGCCGGGGTCGCACCGGGAAGCTCGGTCCCGCTCGCTGTCACGAACCGCCCGCCCCACGCCGCCATCCCACCAGCGGGCGAGGGAAACCACGTCATCCGCGCCATCATCGGGCCACGCACCGGATCATGATTGCGACCGACCTTGGCAGAGACGGTCAGTTGCACTGGTTTACCCGTGCGCTGTGCAAGCTCGACCGCGATCGGGATCGCCCCGGTCGCCATGCCCCGCCCGGACGGATCGCCGACCGGCATCGGGTAAAGCGTGACATTGCTCGCGCTCAGCCCCGCAGCCTTCGCTGCGGCGGCCAGCGCCGAATCATAATCCTGCGCCGGCGCCCATAGCTCGAGCTTCTCGCCCGCAATTCGCGCGGTCGCCGACAGCGGTTCGAGCGAGCGATGCTCCGCCGCCGCGATCCGATAGGTCGCTGCTAAGGCCCGCGCCGTGCCGACCGTTGCTTCATAGTCGCCGCGCGCGAACAGCGGCTTGCGCTCACCACTGTCGAGCCCTGAACCAAGCGCATCCATGATCGCGGCATCATTGCCATCGGCGTTGCCCGTAAACCGCGCGGCCGCCGCAACCAGCCCGCGCTCCGCCGCCCACCACGTCTCCGCCAACGCCGCCAGCCAGCCTTCGCCGACGATCAATTTTTTCACCCCAGGCGATTGCTCCCCCGCGCTTCTCGAATATCCCGTCAGGCGCCCGCCCGGCGGCGCAATCCGTACCGCCGCGAACAGCATCCCGGGTAACCGCACGTCCGAGGCAAAGCGCAGCGACCCGTCCGACTTGGCTGGCAGATCGAGCCGCGCCAGTGATTGCCCCACCAGCCGACCGCTCCCGACAGGCCGCAATGGCGGCGCGCCCGGCTCAAGACGCGCTGCTGCCTCCGCCAATTGGCCGAAGGCGAACCGGTTGGCTCCTTGCATCACGAACCCGTCGACCGCCTGGCACAGCCCGGGATCGACATTCCACCGGTCGGCCGCCGCGCGGATTAGCAGGTCGCGCGCCACTGCCGCTGCCTCGCGCAGCGGCCGCTCGAACGCACGGATCGAGGTCGCGCTGCCGGTCCTTCGCCGCTTGAGCAACGCATTGCCATACACCGCTCCAGCCGGTGCCGGCTCGACCGCGACTTGTTCCCACGCCGCGCCAAGTTCATCGGCGGCGATCTGCGCCAGCCCGGTCCAGATCCCCTGCCCGGTCTCGGCCTGTGGCACCGCCACCGTCACCCGCCCGTCCGGCGCAATCTTGAGATAATGGCCGAATATGCGCTCGCCCTTGGTTGCTGTCAGCGCGCTACCGATCCGGCGCGGCCAGGCGGCGAAAGCGACCACCAACCCGACCCCGACTCCGCCCGAGATCAGCAGGGTTCGACGATCGATCGGCTTCAATGGGCGTATTTCTGCTTCAGCATCACCCGGTCGATCTTGCCAGTGCCGAGCCGTGGCAGCGGCTCGCGCGCAAAGACGATCTTGCCGGGAATCTTGTACGCCGCCATCTTGCCCTCAAGGAAGGCGCGAAGTCCGTCTTCGTCGAGCTTGCTGTCCTCGGTCCGATAGAGGATCGCCATTGGGATTTCGCCCAATCGTTCGTCGGGCATGGCGAACACCGCCGCTTCGGCGATATCGGGGCAGGCGTAGAGCGCCGCCTCGACTTCGGCTGCCGAAATATTCTCGCCGCCGCGGATGATGATGTCTTTCTTGCGATCGACGATGAACAGATAGCCGTCATCGTCGAGATAGCCGATGTCGCCGGTCTTGAGGAAATGATCATCGGTGAACGCCGCCGCAGTGGCTTCGGGGTTGCACCAATAGCCCTTGATGTTGGCGGCAGTGCGAATCCCCACTTCACCACGCTGGTTCGCGGGCAGATGCGCGTCGCCTTGACCAAGGATCGCGATCTCGACGAACGGCGCCGTCGCGCGCCCGGTCGATGCCGGCTTATCGGCGTAATTCTTCCAGAAATTGCCACAGCCGACGGCATTGGTTTCGGTCAGCCCATAACCAAGCGCCGGCTGCGCTCCACTAAAGCTTTTCTGCAACCGCTCGACATGACTGGTCGGCCGCGCCGCCCCGCCCGCCGCAATGTCGGTCAACGATGACAGGTCATATTTTTCGCGATCAGGGTGGTTCATCAGCTCGAGGCTCATCGTCGGCACCCCGACGAAATAAGTCACCTTCTCGGCCTCGATCAGCCGCAGCGCCTCGCCCGCGTCCCACTTGGGCATCAGCACCATCCCGCGACCGACCAGGAAGCTGGTCAGCAGAACCGGCACCTCCCCGGTGACGTGGAACAAGGGCACGTTGACCAATGTCTTGGGCGCGTTGGCCGGCGGGGTGCCGCGCTTGGTCAGTATCCCGAGCAAGGTCAGCAAATGCGTCGCGTAGGTGTAAATGGCAGTGGTCACTGCGCGATGGGTCGACAGCGCGCCCTTGGCATCGCCGGTCGATCCCGAGGTAAACAAGATCGTCGCATCGTCGTCTGGCCCGATCGCCGGCAGCAGGGTTGCGGGATTCTTGCCAATCAACTCCGCCAGCGCGTCGCCGGCATGGCGTTCGATCGCAATCGTGACCAATTCCCACGCGCCCGGAACGGCGGCAATCCGGGCGGCGCGCGGCGCGTCGGCCAGGATGAGCTTGGGCGACGTCAGGTTCAGCGCGTGCGCCATCTCTTCGCTTTGCCACCAGCCATTGATCAGGGTCGCGATTGCCCCGGCCTTGAGCGCCGCCATGTAGGTGATGATCCAGCTCGGGCAGTTGCGCATCGCGATCGCCACCCGGTCGCCCTTGGCGATCCCGCGCTCGACCAGCCCGCGCGCAATTTCGCTCGACAATCGATGGAGGTCGGCAAAGCTCAACCGTTCTTCCCCCGCGATAACCGCGTCCGCCGCCCCGTTGAGTTCGCAAAAGGCATCGAAAAAGCCCGGCAGCGTGGCCGGGAAATTGCCTGCAATTGCCTGGCCATAGGCATCGCGGTCGATCACCACGCGCCCGCCCGGCCCGATCACCGCGGCCATCATGGCGTCGAATTCGCGGTCGAGCTCGCTTGGCATCGCTTCTCCTTTGCCTTTCAACCGTGCCACCTTATGAGGCGTCACCGCAGTGGGGAAGAGTTATGAATGTCGCAATCGCCGCTAATGAAGTCGGGATCAATTATTACGACCTGCATGTGTCGCCTGTGGCGCTGTCGCTCGGCATCTTCGACCTGCGCTGGTACAGCCTCGGCTACCTCGGCGGAATCTTCTTCGGTTACTGGTATCTGCTCAAGCTGATTGCCCAGCCCGGCGCGCCGCTTGCCCGCCGCCACGCCGACGATCTAATCTTTTATTCCTCGCTCGGGATCATTCTGGGTGGCCGGATCGGCTACGTCCTGTTCTACAATCTCGCTTATTACCTCCAGCATCCGCTGCAAATCCTCAAATTGTGGGACGGCGGGATGAGCTTCCACGGCGGGGTGATCGGCACCACGATCGGGATCATCTATCTCGCCCGCAAGGAGAAATTGAACTGGCTGCGCGTGCACGATTATGTCGCCTGCTGCACGCCATTCGGCCTTGGGCTGGTGCGGATTGCCAATTTCATCAACGGCGAATTGTGGGGCGGGGTTACCAACGTGCCTTGGGCGGTTCGCTTTCCGCTGATCATGGGCCAGCCATTGCTCGGCCCGCCGCGGCATCCGACCCAGCTTTACGAAGCGATTCTCGAAGGCGTCGTGCTGTTCGCGATCCTCGCATTCATGTTCTGGCGGACCAAGGCGCGCTATGAACCGGGCAAGCTCGTTGGCGCGTTCATCCTGTTCTACGGCCTGTTCCGCTTTGGCATCGAGTTCATCCGCGAACCCGATTCGCAGCTCGTCGGCTTCGCGCAGGCGACCGGCCTCCACATGGGCCAGTGGCTGTCGATCCCGATGATCATTGGCGGACTTTACCTCATGGCCACCGCCGCGCGGCGCCGGATCAGGGTCGAGCCGATCGCCGGGACGGAGAGCGTGGCCTGAGCTTCGGCGACGACCTCAAGCAGCGAATCCGCACCGCCGGGCCAATCAGTGTCGAGGCCTATATGGCCGCCTGCAACGCGCATTATTACGCCACCCGCGACCCGCTCGGTGCGACGGGAGACTTCACCACCGCGCCCGAAATCCACCAGATGTTCGGCGAGATGGTCGGTGCCTGCCTCGCCGATTGCATGCATCGCGCTGGCGCCAAAGAAACGATCTACGCGGAACTAGGCCCCGGTCGCGGTACGTTGGCCGCCGACGCACTCCGGCTCATCGGCAAGATCGAGGTCCATCTGGTCGAGACCAGCCCCACGCTCCGCGCCATGCCGCAATCTCGCCTAGCTGGCGCTTTCTTCCATGACTCGATCAACCAACTCCCCCCGCGTCCTTTGCTCCTCGTCGCCAACGAATTCCTCGACGCGCTCCCTGTCCGCCAGTGGATCGGCGACGAGCAGCGGCTCGTCGGCCTCGCCGGGGACAGCCTCGCCTTCACCGCCAACGGCATGATCGTCGAAACCTCCCCGGCGCGAGACAAAGCGGTGCGCTCCATCGCTGCCCACCTCGCCCGCCACGGTGGAGTCGCTTTGATCATCGA
>JBKJUB010000151.1:0-4898 GCA_046590765.1 Sphingomicrobium sp.
CTCGGCGGCAGCTTCAACCCGGCTCACCGCGGGCATCGTCGGATGAGCCTGGCGGCGATGGCGGCGCTCGGCCTCGATCAGGTGTGGTGGCTGGTTTCGCCGGGCAATCCGTTGAAGCCCAAGCAAGGCATGGCGCCGTATGCGGCGCGATTGGCGCAGGCGCGGTTCGTCGCCCGCCGGAGCCGGATCATGGTCAGCGATTTCGAGGCCCACGAAGGGACGATTTACACCGTCGACACGGTCGCCGCGCTCCGCCAGCGCCACCCCGACATCGAGTTTATCTGGCTGATGGGTGAAGATACCGTGGCCCAGTTCCACCGCTGGAGGGAGTGGCGCAGGCTGGCGTCTCTAGTGCCGATTGCGGTGTTATCGCGCCCGGGGTATGATGGCGCTGCCCGGGCGGCTCGCGCAATGGGCTGGTTGAGGTGGTTTGTCCGCCCCTCGACCACGGCTCGCGACTGGACCAAGTGGAGTGCACCGGCGATTACCTTTCTTCGCCTGCCGCCCGATCCGACATCGGCCACCCGCCTTCGCTTGGCTGACCCTTTCTGGTACCGTCGTCCTCCCGGGCTGATCGCCCGCCGACCTGCTTTGTCTTAGGAAACATATTGTCCGACCCCCGTTCGAATGAAGACCCGATCGCCGAACCTGGCCCCAAGGCTGGCCCTGCCGCCGCCGATGTCGAGGCGCTCCATGCGCTGATCAAGCAGTCGCTCGATGATGACCAGGCGGTCGAGATGATCTCGATCCCGCTTGCCGGAAAGTCGTCGATCGCCGACCATATGGTGATCGCCAGCGGCCGGTCGTCGCGCCAGGTCGCGTCGATGGCGGCCAAGCTGGCCGAGCGGATCAAGGCTGAATTCAAGAAGTCGGTGCGGATCGAAGGCCTGCCAACCGCCGACTGGGTGCTGATCGATGCCGACGACGTGATCGTCCACCTGTTCCGCCCCGAAGTGCGCAGCTTCTACAATCTCGAGCGGATGTGGGCGTTTGGCGACGATGCCAAGCCGACCGCCGCCGCCGCGCCGGGCGCCTGAGCATATGAAGCTGCGGCGGGCGTGGTTCGCGCTTGCCGCGCTCACCCTGTCGCCGCTCGCCCCGGCCGTCGCCCGCGATGCCGCTCCCGCTCTTGAAGCCGGCCTGTCCGAACGCTTGAGCGCAATCGGCACGGTGCCGGTCGGTCGGGTCGGGATCGCGACGATCGATCTTACGACCGGGCGCCAGACCCAATTCCACGCCGCTGAAGCGTTCCCGATGGCCAGCACGGTCAAGGTCGCGGTGGCGGTGATGTACCTTGCCGAAGTCGACGCGGGTCGCCGCTCGCTGAACAAATTGATCGCACTCGACGAATCACTTCGGTCGGGATCGGACGGGATCGGGCAGGATTTGCCGCATCCTGGTGTTGGCCTGTCGGCGGCCAACTTCATCCATCTGATGCTCACCCTGAGCGACAACACCGCGACCGATGTGCTGATCAACGAACTCGGCGGCACCGGAAAGGTCGAGGCATGGCTCGTCGCCCACTCGATTGATGGCGTGCGCATCGACCGCAACATCGCGCGGCTGGTGCTCGACAATCTCGGGCTGCCGATGATGACCGGCAAGACTGCCGCACAGACCCTGTGGGCCTCCGATCCGCTGCCCGACTCTGCGCGCGCCATCGCGGTGGAGGCATTCAACCGCGATCCGCGCGATACCGCGACCCCGGCGGGAATGGCGCAATTCCTCGCCCGGATCGACCGCAGCGACTTCCTCAAGCCGTCGAGCCAGAAATTCCTCATCGACACCATGATCAAGTGCAAGACCGGGCCCGACCGCATCAAGGGCCTGCTCCCCGAAGGAACGATCGTCGCGCACAAAACTGGTACACTCTCCGGCCTGAGCGACGACGTCGGGATCGTCACTTTGCCCAATGGCCGCAAATTCGTCATCACGGTGTTCACGATGGGCATCGCCGAGGGACCGGCGCGGGCGCGGATCATCGCCGAAGCGGCGCGCACCGCTTACGATTATTACGCTACGCGCTAAGCCATGCTGTTGCACATCATCGCCCGCGGTAAAATCGGCCGGTCGCCTGAGGCCGACTTGGTCGAGCGCTATCTCAAGCGGATCGCGTGGCCGACCAAAGTCACCGAATTGCCCGATCGCGACGGCGTCATCCCGCCCGCACCGCCGGCCAGCGTCGTCATTCTGCTCGACGAGCGCGGGACCACCCTCTCCTCGACCGACTTCGCCAGGAAACTTGAGGGCTGGCGCGATGGCGGCAAGCGCGAGGCACGCTTCCTGATCGGGGCCGCCGACGGGCATGACGAGCCGTTGCGCGGGTCGGCCGACCTGATCCTGTCGTTCGGCGCCGCCACTTGGCCGCACATGCTGGCGCGGGCGATGCTGGCCGAACAATTGTTTCGCGCGACATCGATCCTTGCGAACCACCCCTATCATCGCGAAGGATGAAGCGATGAAGCGCTTCCTTCTCGTGCCCCTGATCCTCGCCGCCTCGTCGAGCATCGCCCAGCCGAGCGCCGACCAAACATTGTCTGCGGTGCGCGCCGAAGCGATGCGCGCCGAGGCCGATGCGTGGAGGCTGACCAAGGCGGCCGATGCAGCGCGCGGCAAAGCGGCCAAACTCGCCGCCCAGCGCCTCGCCGCCGCCGCCGACATTGCCGCCGCCGAGTCCCGGATCAGCGAGGCCGACGCGATACTCAGCGCACGCGAGACACTGGTCCGGACAAGTGCAGCGCGACTAGCGGCCAAGCAGGCCCCGGTCGCGGCCCTGGTCGCGGGGGTAATCAATCTCGGCCGACGGCCGCCATTGGTCAGCCTCGCCGCCGATCGCGATCTGGCGCAAATGGTGCGGATGCGCGCCCTGCTCGACGTCGCGGTGCCGCGCATCCGCGCGCAGAGCGCGGCGCTATCGGGCGAGCTGGCCGCGAATCGGCAAATGGTCGAGCAAGCCAGGGTCGCGCGGCTTGCCTTGGCTTCGGCGCGGAGCACGCTCACCCGGCGCCAGCAACAATTTGCCGCGCTCGAAGCGAAGTCGCTCGATCGGGCCGCGACCCTCGACGCCGGTGCCTCAGGCGCCGACGACCGGATGCTCGCCGCGACCGAGGGCGTGTCCTCGCTTGGCAATGAACGCGACCGCGCCCGTGCCGCGTCCCGACTCGCCAGCGAGCTTGCCTCCCTCTCGCCCGCCACGCGCCGCCCGTTCGCGCCCGACGCGCCCGCGCCCGCACCACACTTCGCACTCATCGTCCCGGTCAACGCGCCGGTAATCGACGGCCTGGGCCAGGTCAGCAGCAGCGGCATCCGCTCGCGCGGAACCACGTTTTCAGCCCGCGCCGGCACCCTGGTGCTGGTCCCCGCCGACGGCACGCTCGTGTTCGCCGGCCCCTATCGCCGCCACGATGGTATCGCGATCATCGACCACGGGCATGGCTGGATGAGCCTGATCGTCGGGGTTCGTGCCGCTGTGCCCAAGGGCAGCCGCTTGGCCCGCGGCGAAACACTCGGCAAGGCGCTCGGCCCGGTGACCATCGAATTATCGACCAATGGGCGGCCGGTTTCGGCGATTCTCATCGCTCGTTCATCCTAGTCACTGTCCATTAAGCCGATTGGTGGCTAGACTGGCGCCACACTCTTTCGCGAGGAATTTTGTTGATGAGCCGTCTCGCCAAATACCTGCAGCCGCTCGCAGTGGTCGGCGCACTGACGTTGATCCCGTTGAGCGCCAGCACGCTGGCCGCCGCCGATGCCGATGCGATGAAGGAACTCGACACCTTCATGGACGTGTTCAACCAGGTCCGGGCCAATTACGTCGACAAGGTCGACGACCATGTGCTGGTCAAGGGCGCGATCGACGGCATGCTTGCCGCGCTGGACCCCCATTCGTCGTATATGGAGGGCACCGATTACACCTCGCTGAAGACCACCACTGATGGCAATTATGGCGGGCTCGGCCTGTCGGTCACGATGGAAGATGGCGCGGTCAAGGTGATCACCCCGACCGAGGACACCCCGGCCGACAAGGCGGGGATGAAGGCCGGCGATTACATCACCCACATCGATGGTCGCCTGCTGTACGGGCTCGAGCTTGACGAGGCGGTCGACAAGATGCGCGGCCCCCCAGGCACCAAGATCACCCTGACCGTGGTTCGCCGCGGCCGCGACAAGCCGTTCGACGTCACCATCACCCGCGCCAAGATCGAGCTTCGAGTGGTGAAGTGGGAGATCAAGGACAATGTCGGAATCATCAACATCAACAGCTTTGCCGGCAACACCGGCCAGGCTACCGAAGCCGCGCTGACCGCGATCGACAAGGCAACCGGCGGACATCCGACCGGCTACGTCATCGACCTTCGCTCCAATCCGGGCGGGCTGCTCAACGAAGCGGTGCGAGTCAGCGATGCCTTTCTCGATCATGGCGAGATCGTCTCCGAGCGCGGGCGAGAAAAGCGCAATTTCGAAAGCTGGAGCGCCAAGCCGGGCGACATGGCACATGGCCTGCCGGTCATCGTCCTGGTCGACGTCGGCAGCGCTTCGGCCGCAGAAATCGTCGCCGGTGCGCTTCAGGATCATCGCCGGGCAATTGTGATGGGGGAGCGCAGCTTCGGCAAGGGCTCGGTTCAGGGCGTCCAGGAATTGAGCGCGACGCGTGCGCTTCGGCTGACCATCGCGCGTTATTACACCCCGTCGGGCCGTTCGGTTCAGGCCGGCGGGATCGACCCCGACATCATTGTGCCGCAGCTGTCGGATCCCGATTACAAGGATCGCCCGGCGATCCGCGAAGCCGATCTTCGTCGCCACCTGGTCAGCCAGTCCGGGGTCAAGGACGAAGTGCTGGAGAAAGACGTCGGTACCGATCCGCGCTTCAGCGCTACCGCCGAGGAATTGAAGAAGCG
>JBKJUB010000152.1:0-5211 GCA_046590765.1 Sphingomicrobium sp.
AGCGACGATCTTGCACTGGCGCGGATTGAGCTTGGCCGCGACCGCCTGGATCGCGCCGCCCTTGCCGGCGGTGTCGCGGCCTTCGAAGATCACGCAGATGCGCTGGCCTGTCGCCGCCGCCCAGCGCGCCATCGCCACCAGCTCGGCCTGCATCGGCTCGAGCAGCTTGTCGTACTTCTTGCGCTTGAGTGTCGTCATCGCCGCCTCCATCGGCAGACGGCGTAGCGACTCTCTTACGGACCCGCTAGCTGCCCGCTTCTTCTTCCTCGAAGGTGATCGCGACGTCACCATTGGCCGACAGCCGCACCTGGTCGCCCTCGATCGTCGCCACCAGCCCTTGCGAGATATAATGATGGTGCCCCTCGTGCGCGCCTTCGCCGCTATCCTTCCTGGTCAGCTTGATGCGGTCACCATCCATATGGTCGACGATCCCGACGTGGACTCCATCGGCACCGATCACTTCCATATGTTCCTTGATCTGGCTGAGGTCGGTCATGACATGCTCTCCCTGTTTGATACCTTCGCGGAACGCGCGTGCGCGGCGAAAGATGCACGGACGCTGGAAACCGCTTTTTAACCCCGCGCGGCTAGATCACGGCGTCTATTGTACGATTTCGGGGGTGGGTGATGAAGTATCTGTTGCTGGCGGGGGCCTTCCTCGGCGTGATCGGCTATGCGTGGACGAGCGGCGGCGATCCCAACGTCTATCCGCTGTCGCAGGCCGATGTGTATGCCAAGCTTCGCGCCGCGCCGGTGCAAAAAGGCAATGCCGGCCTGTTCGGCAATCTCGACACCAGCGTCAGCGGCAATGGCGATTCGAAAGTCTATTGGAACGCCGGCGGCAATCATTGCGAGGCGGAGATCACACCCGAGGACAAAGCCAGCCGGATCATGGCGTTTTGCGGTGGTGGGTCGATGAGCGATGGCGCGGCGATGGGCATGGTCAGCGCCATGCATCGCCATTCGTTGATCGAGCATATCGATGCCGCGCTGACCAATCGCGCGTTCGAACCAAAAAGAGCGCTGGGATCGACCGCGGCGCGCTGGCCGTCCGATTCCCGCCAGCCCGACGGAAGCTATGGGACCGCGGTCGGCAACGCGCTCAAGATGGATCGTGACATGCACACCATGATCCGCGACATGGACAAGGCAACGGCGGAGGACAGGGCGCGCGCCGCCAATAATCCCAACGCCCAGTTCCAGGCCGGCAAGCCGATGGTCGACCTCGGGTCGAGCAGCCGTTGATCTGAAACATTGATGGAAATATGCGGGGGGATGAATCCAAATCCGGATTCGTGCGTTACCCCCGCATGAACCATCCTGCGATCCGACCAATGATCCGCGGCGCCTGGTATCTGCCCAATCGGCAGCAGCTCGATTTGCTGTTCGGCAGCGGCCGTCATTACCGTTATTCCAACGTCCCCGCCGACCTCGCGCGGCGCTTTGCAGGCGCGCTGTCGAAAGGCCGCTTCTACAATGCCGAAATTCGCGGCCGCTTCGCCTGCATCGAGCTTGGCGCGGACATCGCGCAAGCCGCCTGACGGGGCCGTCACCGGTTACGCGCTCGACTCAACTAGGTTACGGCCACCCCCATGACCGACCAACTTGATGTCACTGGCCACCACGGCGGGGCCCTCCCGAAATCGTTCGAGCAGGTTGATGTCGATCCCGGCAACGTCGTCGCGCCCTTCCCGATCCGGCGCGTCTATGTCATTTACGGCACCTCGCCCGACGCGGTGCGGGGCAAGCACGCCCATCACCAGCTGGAGCAACTGGCGATGTGCCCGGTCGGCGCTTGTACCTTCATGCTCGACGACGGCACCGGCCCGGTCGAGCTGCGCCTCGACAGCCCGACCAGGGCACTAATCATCCGCTCGAACGTGTGGCGCGAGATGAAGGACTTCACCCCCGATTGTGTGCTGACCGTGCTCGCCAGCCAGCATTACGACCCGGCCGATTATATCCGCGACTACGACGCCTTCCGTGCCGCTCGATAGGCTTACCTGCTCCGATACCTTGGTGAGTTCAGCGGCTGCTTGGCCTGCATCGAGCTTGGCGAGGACATCGCACGGGCGGCATAACGATTCCCCCTCCCCGCTCCAGGGAAGAATACAGAGCAACGCGAGCCTGCCATGCCCTTCGGCTGACCAAGATGAAGCCCGAACCGTCGACTTGTCAGCCTAAACCAACGTTTGCGTCTAATGTCCGCTCTCGACCCAAGCCGGACATTAAGAAGCGGCTGGCAAGCGTGCGTCCTGGGGCATCGAGCCGAAGATTACTTAAATCAATTTGTCGCCACACACCGTTTCGACAACGCGGCCGGTCAACCCCTCGCAATCGACGCCGGCGAAGGGAAAGGTACCGCTGAGCGTCGCGCGGACCTCGGGCGCAAGATCCTTCTGAAGCCGACGGCGAGCACGCAGCAGCCGCGTCTTGACGGTCGCCTGCACAAGATCGAGCGCCTCTGCTGTCTCCTCTACGCTCATCCCCTCGATCTCACGTAGCACGAAGACCGTCCTGAAATCCTGCGGTAGCCGTGCGACCGCCGATTCCATCAGCCGCCGGACTTGTTCGCGCGCGAGAGCGCCGTCCGGCCGACCCGCTGTCATAGATCCTTGCATGAATTTTTCCCGATAGAGGTCGAGGTCAACGATCGAATCCGCGTCGAGACGTGTGGCGCGGCGGCGGGCGGCACGTGCCCGGCCAAGTGCCTCATTCACGACAATGCGGGTGAGCCAGGTCGATAGCGACGACCGGCCTTCAAACTCGCCGATCGCGGCAAAGGCATGCAAATAAGCGCTCTGAACGGCATCCTCTGCCTCGGCGTGATTCTTGAGGATCGACCAGGCAGTGCGAAACAGGCGCTGGTTGTTGCGCTGAGTAACCAGGCGCACGGCGGCCGGGTCTCGCGCGGCCATCAATCCGGTCAATTCGAGGTCGGACAGCGTTTTGTAATCGCGCCTGGCGAGCACCATCAGCGGCTTCCCTTAAGAACCGACTCCATCAGCACACGGCCCAGTGATGGATCGCCGAGCAGCATTTGGTCACTATCGGCACGTCATACTGCCTAACTCCTCGACTTGCCATGCCGCCATGTGACGCTTCTATCACGATCGCCACGCCTCGCGGGCCTCCTGTGCTTCTACCTTTGATGCCACAGCATGGCCGAGGTTCCCGGCTGCGTTCTTTTGTCCTGAGCCAAAAATACCGGGAACCTCGCGAGATGCGCGGCATCTGATGGTCGTGGCGACAACCGCTATCCGCTCCAAACCGGAGCAGGCACAGGAGAAATTTCTCATGATCAAGTCCATTACGCTCGCCGGCGCGGCGACCCTCCTCGCTTTGTCAGGAGCCACCACAGCGCAGGCAGCCGAGTTGAACGATGCGCAGATCGCGCACATCGCCTACACCGCCGGGCAGATCGACATCGCCGCCGGAAAGCAGGCCCTCACCAAGTCGAAGAACAAGGCGGTCCGCGCATTCGCGCAGGAAATGGTTCGCGACCATGCTGCGGTCAACGTCCAGGCGCTGGCACTCGTCAAGAAGCTTCACGTCACGCCGCAAGCCAATGATACAAGCGCGGCGCTGTCGAAGGGAGCCGCTGCCGAAAGCAGGACGCTCTCGCGCCTCCATGGCGCCGCGTTCGACCGGGCCTATGTCCGCAACGAAGTCGCCTACCACAAGACGGTCAACGGTGCGCTTAAGGACGCCTTGATCCCGAACGCGCAGAACGGTGAATTGAAGTCGCTTCTCCAAACTGGGCTGACCTTGTTCAGCGAGCATCAGACCCACGCCGAGCACCTCGCAAGCAGGATGCGCTGATGGGCAGGCGCGGCCTAATCGCGATGGCAATCGTCTCGGTCGTATTGCCGACAATCGCCCTCGTACCCTCGGCGACAGCCGCGCCACCAACCAGAGCGGCGCATAGCTACACGGTCGTGATCGACAAAATGAAATTCGGCGCGGTGCCGAACGTGCTCCGCGTCGGCGATACGATCATGTGGGTCAATCGCGATCTGTTTCGCCACACGGCAACCGCCGCCGACCATAGTTTCGACATCGACCTAGCGGCGGGCAAGAGCGGCAAGATCACCGTGAAAAAGGCGGGGGTCGTGGCGTTTTCGTGCAAATATCATCCAGGAATGACAGGCCGGCTCGTGGTGAAGTAGTAGGCATGAGTAACGTCTGAGCAGTCCTCCGGCCGCGCTTGCCAAACCCGAATTGCGACCCGCCGAGATTTTTGAACAAAGGAGTATGACTATGACGCAAGCGAGCCTTTATGAGCGCCTTGGGGGCGCCTTTTCGATCGCAGCGGTAATCGACCATTTCAGTGATGCAGTCGTGCAAAATCCGATCGTTGGCCAGAGATCGGAGAATCCGGCCCTGCGCGAATGGCATACCAACAATCTTGGCAGGCTTCCCGGCCTCAAGTTCATGCGCACGCTGTGGGTCTGTAACATCTCGGGCGGCCCTTTCGAGTACACGGCCACGAACCCGGGTCACACCGATCTCGGCCTAGAGGAGGCCCATCGCGCCCTGAGGATTTCCCCTGCGCAATTTGACGAAGTGGCGGCTGAGCTTGGTCGGGCCCTCGCCTTCTTCAAGGTGCCTGACGCGGAGCAGGCGGAGGTACTGGCGGCGTTCGCCGCGCATAAAGGCGAGGTGACCGAAGGATATTCGGTCGCAGACGGGACTAGCGATTGAGCCGGGCTGCGGAACCTGCCGCGCACCTCTATTAATGTCCGCTTTTCACCCATCGCGGACATTAGACTACGTTATCCGCCGCTAACTATATTCGGGAGCGCCGCCGTCGCTGGCCGACGAATTTCGCGAAGGGGTTTTTTAAACGCCCGGATCCGCGACCGCTTCAACTGCGTCGAGATCGACTCGTAAGCATTATTCGGAATCTCCCTTTCGGCCCTTGGGCAGGGTACATTTGTCGAGTTGCTCGCTGATCATACGGGAATGTCCGGATGCTTATGCGGCGCAGTTAAATCGCAGGCTCGATCGCATGATCGCTCAGAAGACCACGGACTTCGTCGTCCGTTGTTTGGGCGAAATCCTCATAGTGTGCACCCACCGCGAAGAATGGGTCCGGAGTGCTGAGGCAGATCACTTCATCACATTCGCGCTCCAGGGAGAGGATGCTTTCGGGCGCTCCGACGGGCACGGCTAGTATGAGTCTGGCCGGCTTCTTCTGCCGGACTGCGC
>JBKJUB010000016.1:0-8005 GCA_046590765.1 Sphingomicrobium sp.
GCTGGGTCGAGCAGCTCGGCGAGGTAGACACCGACGGAATCGAGCCGCTGACCGCGGTGATCGATATTCCCACCCGGCTGCGCGACGATGTGGTCGACGATGGCGATATGCGCGACAAGGTTTTGCTCAACGCGCCCGATGCCCAGCATGGGTTTTTCGCGGTGCCCAAGGTGATCGAGTGAAGTTTTTTTCACGCAAAGGCGCAGAGGCGCAAAGGGATCACGCTCTTGGCGCCTTTGCGTCTTTGCGTGAGATCAAACTTGTTTCCCGCTCGCGCGGGGTGGGCGGACAATGACCGAGTTGAATTCAAAGACGATCGCCCAGCTTCGCGACGGGTTTCGGGGCGGCGAGTTTTCGGCGCGGGAGATTGCCGGGGCGTTTAATACGGCGGTTGAGGCCGGGCGGGCGTTGAACGCCTGGACGGTCGAGACTCCTGAGCTGGCGTTGGCGGCGGCGGATGCTGCGGACTCGGCGCGTGGTTCCGACACGATGAAACCGCTGAGCGGCATCCCGCTGGGAATCAAGGATTTATTCTGCACCGAGGGGGTCGCGTCGACCACCGGGTCGAATATCCTGCGCGGGTTCAAGCCGCCTTATGAGAGCACCGTTTCGGGCAAGCTGAAGGCGGCGGGCGCGGGGATGTTGGGCAAGCTCAACATGGACGAATTCGCGATGGGCTCGTCGAACGAGACCAGTGCGTACGGGCCGGTGATCAGCCCATGGAAGCGCAATGATGGATCGAACGCCGCGCTGACTCCGGGCGGAAGCTCGGGCGGGTCGGCGGCGGCCGTCGCGGCGGGGATGGCGCCGGGGGTTACCGGGACCGACACCGGCGGCTCGATCCGCCAGCCCGCGGCGTTCGTCGGCATTTCGGGGATCAAGCCGACCTATGGCCGCTGCTCGCGGTGGGGGATCGTGGCGTTTGCCTCGTCACTCGACCAGGCGGGGCCGATGGCCAAGAATGTGCGCGATTGCGCGATCCTGCTCGAAAATATGTGCGGGTTTGACCCCAAGGATGCGACGTCGCTCGAATTGCCGGTGCCGCAATGGGAAGACGAATTATCAAGCAATCTCAAGGACAAGCGAGTCGGTATTCCCAGGGAATATCGGATCGACGGCGTGCCGGCTGAGATCAATGCGATCTGGGACCAGGGGATCGCGTGGCTCAAGGATGCGGGGGCCGAGATTGTCGAGATCAGCCTGCCGCACACCAAATATGCGCTCCCGACTTATTACATCATCGCCCCGGCCGAAGCCTCGTCCAACCTCGCGCGCTACGACGGGGTTCGTTACGGCTTGCGCGAAATGGGGGTGAAAAGCCTCGACGACATGTATGCCGCGACGCGCGACACCGGCTTCGGCGCCGAGGTCAAGCGGCGGATCATGATCGGCACCTATGTGCTGTCGGCGGGCTATTATGATGCTTATTTCACCAAGGCGCAGAAGGTGCGCACCTTGATCAAGCGCGACTTCGCCAACGCATTCGAGCAGTGCGACCTGATCCTGACTCCCACCGCACCGAGCGCGGCGTTCGCGCTGGGCGAGAAAATGAGCGACCCGCTGGCGATGTATCTCAACGACGTGTTCGCGGTCCCGGCGAGCTTGGCGGGGTTGCCAGCGATGTCGGTGCCGGGCGGGCTGGATGCGCTGGGGCTGCCGCTGGGGCTGCACCTGATCGGTCGCGAATGTGACGAGCAGAGCGTGCTCAACGCGGGGCTGGCAATCGAGGAACGCGCCGGGTTCACGGCGCGGGCGGAGAAGTGGTGGTGAGCGATTATCGAATCCACGGCGACACCGACGAATGGGAAGTCGTGATCGGGTTGGAGGTTCATGCCCAGGTGACATCCAACGCCAAGCTTTTCTCGGGGGCGTCGACGACCTTTGGGGCCGAGCCGAATACACAGGTGTCGCTGGTCGATGCGGCGATGCCGGGGATGTTGCCGGTGCCCAACCGCGAGTGCATCCGCCAAGCGGTGCGTACGGGGATGGCGATCGGGGCGAAGATCAACGCCTGGTCGCGGTTCGACCGGAAGAATTATTTCTACGCCGATCTGCCGCAGGGCTACCAGATTTCGCAGCTCTATCATCCTTTGGTCGGGGAGGGAGAAATCACAGTCCTGACCGACGACAAGGATGAAGCAAGCGCGGTGACGATCGGGGTCGAGCGGATCCATGTCGAGCAGGACGCGGGCAAGCTGATGCACGACCAGCATCCGACGATGTCTTACGTCGATCTCAACCGATCGGGCGTGGCGCTGATGGAGATTGTGTCCAAGCCCGACATGCGTTCGCCCGCCGAGGCCGGGGCTTACCTGCGCAAATTGCGCGCGATCCTGCGCTATGTCGGCTCTTGCGACGGCAATATGGAAGAAGGATCGATGCGCGCCGACGTCAATGTCTCGGTGCGCAAACCCGGCGCGGAATTGGGTACGCGGACCGAGACCATGAACGTCAACAGCGTGCGGTTCGTGATGGCGGTGATCGAAACCGAAGCGAAGCGTCAGGTCGAAGTGCTCGAAGCGGGCGGAGCGATCGCGCAGGAGACGCGGCTGTACGACCCCGACAAGAATGTCACGCGAACGTTGCGGTCGAAGGAAGATGCGCACGATTACCGCTATTTCCCCGATCCCGATTTGCTGCCGCTCGAGCTGGACGAAGCCTTCCTGACGGCGTGCCGCGAGAGTTTGCCCGAACTACCGGACGCGAAGCGCAAAAGGTTCGAGGGGCTCGGGATCGGGGCATATAACGCCTCGGTGCTGACCGCCGAGGTCGAGACTGCGCGCTGGTTCGACACCTTGCTCGACGAAGGCGCGCCGCCGCCTCAGGCCGCCAATTGGGTATCGTCCGAATTGTTCGGGGCGCTGAACCGGATGGGCAAGACGCTGGCCGATTCGCCGGTCAGCCCGGCGGCGGCGGCGGAACTGCTCAAGCTGGTGGCAGACGGGACGATCAGCGGGAGCCTGGCCAAACAGGTGTTCGAGATCATGCTCGAGACCGGCGACGCGCCCGGCAAGATCGTCGAGGAGCGCGGGCTCAAGCAGACCAGCGACACCGGAGAAATCGATGCGCGGATCGACGAAATCCTCGCCGCCAATGCCGACAAGGTCGCGCAGTATAAGGACGGCAAGGAGGCGCTTTTCGGCTTTTTCGTCGGCCAGACGATGAAGGCGATGGCGGGCAAGGCCAATCCGGGCGTGGTCAACGAACGGCTGCGGGCGAAACTGGGGTGAGGAATTTGAACATGCGTTTGTTGCCAGTGCTTTTGATCGCCGCCACGTCGGCCGCAACGGCACAGCCTGCGCCCGCGCCCAAGCTGACCGTGGTCATCTCGGTCGATCAATTGTCGTCGGACCTGTTCGATCAATACGCGCCGGTGCTGCAGGGCGGGTTTGCGCGGCTCAGGCAGGGGACGGTTTATCCGCATGCCTATCAGGGGCATGCCGCGAGCGAGACCTGTCCGGGCCATTCGACGATCCTGACCGGGGCGCGGCCGTCGCGCAGCGGGATCATCGCCAATATCTGGTATGATTTGGGCCAGGCGCGGTCGGATAAGGCGGTCTACTGCGCTGAGGATGAGCGGGTCGCGGGGACCTCGTCGCTGGCCTATACGGTGTCGCCGATGCACCTCAAGGTGCCGACCTTGGGCGAGTATATGAAGCGCCAATGGCCGGGCAGCCGGAGCGTGGCGGTCGCGGGCAAGGATCGCGCGGCAGTGATGCTGACCGGGCAGCGGCCCGACCAGCGCTGGTATTGGAACGGCAAGACCTTCGCGACCGACCTCAAGGGCGGCACTATCCCGCAATCCCTGACTTCGGCGCGTACGGCGGTCGCCAATCTGGTGGCGCAGCCGCAAGCGCCGCTCGAACCGCCGACCTTATGCTCGGCCAAGGCGCAAGAGGTGGCCGTCGCTGGCGGCGGGCAGCCGGTCGGCGCAGGGCGCTTCGCGCGAGCTGCGGGCGACCTAACCCTGTTTCGCGCCTCACCCGCGTTCGATGGCGCGACCCTGGCGCTTGCCGCCGGGCTGGTGCGCGAGTTGAAGCTGGGCAAGGGGGCGGCGCCCGATTTGCTCGCAGTGGGCCTGAGCGCGACCGATTATGTCGGTCACCGTTATGGCACCGAGGGGCAGGAAATGTGCCTGCAGATGCTGTCGCTCGACCGCGACCTCGGCGATTTCCTGCGGTTTCTCGACAATGAGAAACTCGATTATTCAGTCGTGCTGACCGCCGATCATGGTGGCAAGGACATCCCCGAACGCGAACGCGCGGCGGGGGTGGCGGGCGCAGCACGAGTCGATCCGTCGATCTCGGCATCGAATGTCGGCAAGGCATTGGCTGCGCGCTTCGGCCTGCCGGGATCTTTGCTCTATGGCTCTAACTTCGGTGACATCTATATCGACCGGTCGGTTGCCGCAGGGCAAAAGGCGCGGGTGCTCGCGGCGGCGCTGGCGATCTACCGCGCCCACCCGCAAGTCGAGGCGGTGTTCTCTCATGACCAACTAGCGCGGATGCCGATGCCAAGCTCATCCCCGGATCGATGGACCCTGATCGAGCGGGCGCGAGCGTCGTTCGACACTCAGCGATCGGGTGATTTCGTAGTCCTGCTCAAGCGCGACATCACGCCGATTGCCGATACCAGGGGGGGCTATGTCGCGACCCACGGCAGCGTGTGGGACTATGACCGGCGGGTGCCGATCATCTTCTGGCGGCCAGGCTATCCGGCGCAGCGGATCGATACTCCGGTCGAGACGGTCGATATTTTGCCGACTATCGCAGCGTCGATGGGCCTGGCATTGCCGGTGGGGACAATCGACGGCCACTGCCTGAGCGCAGCGCCTGGAGCGGTTTGCCCGCGGTAAGTTCGCGCTTGCAAGTGATTAAAATTCAAGCATAATCCTTTCCCGAACGGGCAGGGAGAGTAAGATGCGTCGCGGATCGATCGCCTTGGCTGGAGCAGCACTGACGCTGTCCGCCTGTGTCCAGACCAAGCAATATGCCGACGTCCAGTTCGCGCCACCGCAGGGCAATTATAAATTGCTGGTAATGCGGCCTGACGTCAGCGTCGGATCGGTTACTACAGGTGGCATGGTCGAGCCGCGCGCCGACTGGACCGAAGCCGCGCGCGCCAATGTAATCGCCGCGCTTCGGGCGCAGCAGGCGGGTCGCGGGGGCAATGCCTTGATCCTCGAACGGCGCGACGGACTGCCTGGGGTCGATGCCACCACCGTCGCCGAGCTAGAGCGACTGCATTATGCCGTCGGCAGCGAGATCGCGCTGCACAAATATTCGGGCGCCTATCTGCCGACCAAGCGGGGCAAGGGGCTGGAGTGGACGCTGGGCGAGGATGCGGTCGCGCTCGGGCGCAAGACCGGGATGGATTATGCGCTGTTCCTCCACGCCGAGGACACCTTCGCCTCGACCGGTCGAGTCGCGTTGCAGGTGCTTGGAATTGCGGGCTGCGCGGTCGGTTTTTGCGCGCCCAACATCGGTGGCGGCGGGCAATTCGCTTATGCCAGCCTGGTCGACCTTAGGACCGGCGAAGTGGTGTGGTTCAACGTCCTCCAGGCGGGATCGCCGGTGGCGGGGATCAAGATGGGCGATATCCGCACGACGGACGGCGCGGCAGTAATGGTCGAACGCCTGCTCGGGCGGATGAAGCCCGGCAAGGCAGTCGCGCGCGCGCTGAAAGCACGGCAATGAGCCTTACCCGGCGCGGTTTGCTCGCGGGTGGCGGGGCGATGGCAGCGGCGTTGACCGCCGGGGTCGCCGACGCGCGGATCCTGCCGAGCGCGATGGAGCCATTGATCGGACCCGGCTACAAACCGACCGATCGCGACGAACTCGGCATGTGGCAGCAGATGGCGCGGGTCGAGGAAGAGGTCGCAGGCTCGAACCTGCTGATCAACGATCTGGCGCTCAACCATTATCTGCAGGGGCTGATCGGCAAGGTCGGCGGGCCGGCGGCGAAGGATATGCGGATCTATCTCGCGCGGATCCCCGAATTTAACGCGGTGATGTTCCCGACCGGTTTTGCGGTGATATTCTCGGGCTTGCTGCTGCGGATGCGCAACGAGGCGCAACTGGCGGGGGTGATCGCGCATGAAAGCGGGCATTTCCTGCGCAAGCACCAGATCCGCCAGTGGCGAGACATGCGCACCAAGAGCGACGTGTTCGCGATGCTGGCAATGGGGGCCGGGGTTGCGGGCGGCGCCGCCGGAATCGCGACCGGCAACATGGTCCAACTTGCCCAGCTCGGGACGTTGCTGTCGCTATTCCAATATAACCGGACGCTCGAGGCCGAAGCCGATGCGACCGGAATCCGGCAATTGGCGCAGGCGGGATATTCGCCGATGGCAATGTCCGAAACATGGGACCAGTTGATCCGCGAGCAAGATGCATCGGCGCGATATCGACGCAAGAAGCGCGACCGTGGCTATTCCTTATTCGCCACCCATCCGGCGCCCGAATCGCGGATGGCCGACCTGCGACTGTCGGCGTCCGAAGTGACCCTGCCGGGGCGGGCCTATGACGATGGCCGCGCGCGTTATTTGTCGGCGATCGGCGCGATCCGACCGATGCTGCTCGATGATCAGGTCAAGCTCAACGACCCGGGAGCGAGCCAATATATCGTCGAGACGCTGGCGATCGACGGGTGGAACGGCTTGCTGCGTTATTATGAGGCCGAGGTGTGGCGGCTGCGTAATCGCAAGGGCGACGATGCTCGCGCGGCGCTCGGCTACGCTGCGGCGATTGGCTATCCCGACGCGCCGCCCGATGCGTGGCGCTGGCATGGGGTGATGCTGCAGAAAGCCGGGCGCATGGCCGAGGCGAAAGCCGCTTATGCGCGCTATCTAGCGATGGCGCCGAATGCGCCCGACGCGCCGTTCATTCGCCAGTTGCTTCGATAGAAGAGGGTCAGTTGATGAAAAGATCTTTGATCGCGGTGGCAGCGGCATCGTTGCTCCTTGGCGGATGCGGGACGGGGCTCGGCGGGGGAGGCTTCGGATATGGCGGCTACTCGCTGATCCGGGCGCGCAGTGTTTCGGTTGGCGACGGATCGATGATCGTCACCCCGACCCGAGAATGGAACCGGGTCAGTTCGACCTGGTCGATCGATGATATTCGCGCGGTCGAGGATTGGACGCTCAACGGATCAAGCCTCGATTCGCTGAGCTTCGTCACCGGGCTGAAGAGCGGCCGCTACATCATCCGCCAAAGCAAGCGCGCGGCGCAGCAAGTGCCCAAGTTCCGCGCCGATATGACCGCGCCCGAAGTGACCGCGATGCTGGAAAGCTTTTACCGGGTGAAAGCGGGGACAATCGATTTCAAGACGACCGGGCTCAGCCCACGGCAGTTCATGGGCTATCCGGGGTTCCAGTTCGACTTCGATCACCTCGACAGCGACGAAGTGTGGCGGCGCGGACGAACCGCAGGGGCAGTGATCGACGGACGGCTGTATCTCGTGCTGCTCGACGGCGCGCGGTCGCATTATTTCAACGACGCGCTGGCCGATTTCGAGGCGGTCGCCAATTCTGCGCGATTGAAGCGCTAGCGGGCGACCGGATCGGGCGGCGGTGGCGGTTCGACCGCGCCGGGGATCGGCTCGGGCGGCGGTTCTGGCGGGGCGCTCGCCATTAAGCGACGGGCGAGATGGGCGTGGTCGGCGCTTCGGTGCCTGGCGAGGTGGGCGAGGGCACGTCGATTGGCGACTGCACCGGCGGGGATTCGGCGGGCGCCTGGCTCGGCTCGGGCGCGGGCGACGTCTCGGGGGTGGTCGGGGGCGTATTGTCCTGTATCATCTTGCGTAACTCCTTTGGCAATCAAACGTCTCGACGCACGAATGAGTTGCCTTGGCAGTTCAGCGGCTTGCCCCGCCCGTGATCCTTGCTATAGGCCGCGCACCTTAATGGCGTCCGCGCGGGCGTGGCGGAATTGGTAGACGCGCTGGTTTTAGGTACCAGTATCGCAAGATGTGGGGGTTCGAGTCCCTTCGCCCGCACCACCTTCGC
>JBKJUB010000034.1:0-37337 GCA_046590765.1 Sphingomicrobium sp.
ACGCGCTATTCCGGCAGGCGGGCGATGAAGCAAGAGGGATCGTGGAAATCGGGCTGGGCATCGACGCCGTTTGCGGGGTGAGCAAGCGCCCAATAGCTCTTGTGGCCGTCCTTCTCCTCGATCACCGCACTAAGCCCCAAGGTGAAAGAGGCATCGGCGGGAATGGCGATTGTGGCACCCAGCGCCCACCACGTCAGATTGTCTTCGACGCGGATATAAGGATCGGCTCCGACTTCGGCCTCGGTCATGTCGGTGCGCGGCGTCGTAAACGTGTAGGCTGCCCAGTCGAGCGACGGCGCGAAGTTCCATTCGGAGTAGGCCTCACGACCATTCTCGCGAAGAAAGGCCTCGAAGCAGGTGGTGCGCCACAAGTCGTCACGCCGCGCGGCGATCGTCGATTGGGGAAGGACGAAGCGCACCGCGGGGGCCCCAACACAGAAGAACAGGTTGAGCGTTGCGCTTCGCCCGAACGCGGCCGAGCGATCGACATTAACCCAAAGCTTGAACGACGGCGCGGCAGGGATGGTGGCCGGATGGGGCACAAGGTCGAACGACGGCATACTGCACTCTATCGTCATTCCAGCGAACGCGGGAACCCCGCTTTTTCGGGCGAGCGAATAAAGAAGCGGGACCCCCGCTTTCCCGGGGGTGACGAGCGCGTTAGAGGATGGATATGAGTGCATACACATCCTCCCTCCTCCGGCTTCTCGACGAGCGTGGCTATATCCACCAGGCGACCGACGCCGCCGCGCTCGATGCGCTGGCGGCGCGGGAAGTGGTGAGCGGGTATATCGGGTTCGACGCCACCGCACCGAGCCTTCACGTCGGCAGCCTGGTGCAGATCATGATGCTGCGGCGGCTGCAGCAGGCGGGCCATCGCCCGATCGTGCTGATGGGCGGGGGGACGACCAAGGTCGGCGATCCGTCGGGCAAGGACGAAAGCCGCAAATTGCTGAGCGATGCGGACATCCAGGCCAATATCGCCTCGATTCGCAGCGTTTTCGAGCGGTTTTTGACGTTTGGAGATGGGCCGAGCGACGCGATCCTGCTCGACAATGCCGACTGGCTCGATGGGCTGAATTATGTCGACATGCTGCGCACCATCGGCCCGCATTTCACGATCAACCGGATGCTGACCTTCGACAGCGTCAAGCTTCGCCTCGACCGCGAGCAGCCGCTGACCTTCCTCGAATTCAATTACATGATCCTCCAGGCCTATGATTTCCTCGAACTGTCGCGCCGCGCCAAGTGCCGATTGCAGCTTGGCGGGTCGGACCAGTGGGGCAATATCATCAACGGGATCGATCTCGGACGGCGGATCGACGGGGCGGAATTATTTGGCGTGACGACCCCGCTGGTAACGACGGCGGACGGCGCCAAGATGGGCAAGACCGCGGCGGGCGCGGTGTGGCTCAATGCTGATCAGCTCAGCCCCTACGATTATTGGCAATTCTGGCGGAATACGGCCGATGCGGATGTCGTGAAATTCCTCAGACTGTTTACCGATATCCCCGTCTTAGAGATTGCTTTAATGGCAAAATTCGAAGGAGCGGAACTCAATCAGCTAAAAATTAGGCTGGCCAATGAAGCAACAACGATGCTCCATGGCAAAGCTGCAGCTTCGGCTGCTGCAGAAACCGCTAGACGGACATTCGAAGAAGGTACAACAGGCGATAACCTTCCGACCTTGGGAACGGGCCAAACAATAAGCGTCCTCGCGGCACTGACTGGGCTGGGATTCTGCGCTTCCAACGGCGAAGCAAAGAGAAAGATTGCTGAAGGTGCCGTCAGGATCGACGACAAGGTGATCACCGATCCAGCATACGTCATTCAAGTCCCCAACAATCCCGTGAAAGTCAGCCTGGGGAAGAAGAAACACGGTCTGCTGATCAGTTAGCCGCTCCTGAGCAGGCCCACCGCCGAATCGCGTTCGAACAGATAAAGGCACAGCCGAGCCGCCTGGCCTCGCACACCGTCGAGGCCGCCGTCGCGGTCGAGCAGTAGGCGCGCGTCGTCCTGGGCCATTGGCGCGAGTTCGGCGACATCTTCCGGCGTGGCCACGCGGAAGCCTTCTTCGCCAGACTGCTTGAGGCCGAGAATTTCGCCCGGACCACGCAATTTCAAATCTTCCTCGGCGATGCGGAAGCCGTCATTGGTCTCGCGCATAAGCGCCAGACGCGCGCGGCCGGTTTCGCTCAAAGTCGACCCGCGCAGTAATAGGCAGATGCTCTTGCCCACCCCGCGCCCGACGCGGCCGCGCAGCTGGTGGAGCTGAGCGAGGCCGAAACGCTCGGCGCCCTCGACGATCATCAAGGTCGAATTGGGCACATCGACTCCGACCTCGATCACCGTCGTCGCGACCAGCACCCCAAGCTCCCCGCTCGCAAATGACGCCATGACGTCATCCTTGGCCGGGCCCTTCATCCGCCCGTGAACCAGCCCGACCTTGTCCGCGCCGAACCGCAGGCGCAGGACCGCCGCGCGCTCTTCGGCTGCAGCAGCGTCGCTCTTCTCGCTTTCCTCGACCAGCGGGCACACCCAATAGGCCTGTCCGCCACCATCGATGTGGCGACCCAGCGCGGCAATCACCTCCGGCAGTTTTTCCTCGCTGATCACCCGAGTCTCGACCGGGGTTCGGCCCGGCGGCATTTCGTCGATCCGGCTGACATCCATCTCGCCGAAATGGGTCAGCGTCAGCGTGCGCGGGATCGGGGTGGCGGTCATCACCAGCAAATGCGGCGGCCGCTCGGCTTTGGAGGAGAGCAGCAGCCGCTGCGACACACCGAAGCGATGCTGCTCGTCGATCACCGCCAGGCCGAGATTCTTGTAGGCCACCTTTTCCTGGAAAATGGCGTGGGTGCCGACGAGAATATCAACCTCACCCGAGGCCAGCCCCATCAGCACCGATTCCCGCGAGCGGCCCTTTTCGCGCCCGGTGAGGATCGCGACGCGCACGCCAAGGCTGCCCAATTGGCCGAGCAAGGTTGCGTGATGCTGGCGGGCGAGAATTTCGGTCGGGGCGAGAAACGCCGCCTGCGCGCCGGATTCGACCGCGATCAGCATCGCGCGCACTGCGACCAATGTCTTGCCCGACCCGACATCGCCCTGGAGCAAGCGCAGCATTGGGGCCGATTGGGCCATGTCGCCGCGAATTTCCGCCGTGACGCGGGCCTGGGCGCCAGTCATTTGGTACGGCAATTTGAGCCCATCGTTCAGCCGGCCATCGCCTTCGAGCGGCAAGGTGCGTCGACGGCGGCTGTGCTGGCGAAGCAGGAGCAAGGCGAGCTGGTTGGCGAAAATCTCGTCATATGCCAGTCGTTTGCGTGGGTTTGTTTGATCTGGGTCGGAATGAGTTTCGGCGAGCGCCGAGCGCCACGCGGGCCAATGTTGCTGGGCCAGCAGCGACGGCTCGATCCATTCTGAAAGCGTTGGCGCGCGTTCCAGTCCCGCCAGCGCGAGCTCGCGCATGCGCTTATTCGAAATCCCCTCGGTCAGCCCGTAGACCGGCTCACGAATCGCGATCCCGCTCGCCTCGTCGAGCCTGAGCACCTCGGGATGGACGATCTGCCACTCGTCGCCCCACTGATCGAGCCGACCAACCACCACGCGGGTCTCGCCGAGCGGCAATTGCTTCTTCGCCCAGCCGGGATTGTTGAAGAAGGTCAGCGTGATCGTATTATCGTCGCCGTCCCCGGCAAAAATCCGCAACGGCGCGCGGCCCGACCCGGCGCGAAGGTCGAACGGCTTCACCGCAAGGATCACGATCCGCCCGAGCAAGGCCCCGCTCGCTGCCTTGGCCTCGACCCGCTCGATCGTTCCGGTCGGCAGATGAAACGCCAGATCGACCGCCCGGGTCAGGCCGAGCCGCGCCAGTCCCTTCGCCATCGCCGGGCCGACGCCGGCCAGCGCCTCGACCTCGGCAAATAATGGATTGAGGATCTCGGGCCGCATCGCCGCTGACCCTAGCGCGCGCTGCGCCGACTGCCTACATGGGCGTCAATGACCCGCGGCGAAATCGCCAGCGGGCTTTTCACGCGTGGAGCGATCAGCAATGGACGAGCAGCTTGGGGCGCTGAAATGGCGGGCCAGCCATCGTGGCACGCGCGAGGCCGATATGATGATCGGCGGGTTTTACGACGCGCATCACGCGGCATGGGGCGAAGCCGAATGCACGTGGTTCGCCGAACTGCTGGCCGAACAGGATGTTGACATCATGGCCTGGGGGATCGGCACCCTGCCCGTTCCCGAGCGCTTCCAGGGGCCAATGATGGCCGCCTTTCGCAAACTCGACTTCATCAAGGTGGCCAAGTGAACACACCCCTCGAGCGGATCCTCAAGGCGACCGCGCCGCTGACGCTGGCAGCGGTGCCGACTGGCTTCCTGCCGTGGCTCGCCGTCGATCTGGCGCGCGCGGCTTATGGCGCGGAGAGCAAACGTCGGCTGGTTATCATCGCCGCTGACGAAGCCGCGATGCGCGCGCTGACCGATACCATCCCGTCGTTCGCGCCCGAGGTGGGGGTGCTTGGGTTCCCGGCGTGGGATTGCCTGCCTTATGATCGGGCCAGCCCCGCGCTGCGAGTGATGGCCGAGCGGATGGCGACGCTCCACGCACTGCAGCAGCCGCTCAAGGCGCCGCAGGTGCTGGTCACGACGATCAATGCCGCGACCCAGCGCGTGCTGACCCCGTTCCGCATTCGCCAGTTCACACGGCGGCTGTCCGAAGACGTGGCGATCGAGCGCGACCGGCTCGCGGAACTGCTCCAGGCCAATGGCTACCAGCGCAGCGATTCGGTCCACGATGCGGGCGAATATGCGGTGCGCGGGTCGATCGTCGATGTGTTTCCCGCGGGCGCCGGCCAAGCGATCCGGCTCGATTTTTTCGGCGACGAGATCGAAACGATGCGTCACTTCGACCCCGCCGACCAGAAATCGACCGGTAAGGCGTCTGCCTTCACCCTGATGCCCGCGAGCGAAGCATTACTCGACGAGGACAGTATCAAAAGGTTCCGCGCTACCTATCGCGAGAAGTTCGGCGCCAATGCCACCGGCGATCCACTCTACCAGGCGATCAGCGACGGTCGCCGGCTGGCGGGGATGGAGCATTGGCTGCCATTGTTCGAGGAGCGGCTGGCGAGCCTGGTCGACCATTTGGGCGAGCATGATGTCGTGCTTCGCGATTCGGGGGCCGATGGCGCGCTCGACAGCCGTGCCGAAGCGATCGAGGATTATTTCGCCAATCGCGAGCGAGCGATGGTGTCCGATCCGGGCAGTTACCGCCCGCTACCCCCGTCCGCACTCTATCTGGCGCGCAAGGAATGGAAGGCTGCCGACACCGAGCGCACAATCCATCTCGCCACCCCCTTTCCCGAACCGCCGAGCGACCGCGTGATCGACTTCGCCGTCGATGGCCCGCGCGATTTTGCCCCCGAGCGGTCGCAGAACGTCAATGTCTACGAAGCCGTCATCGATCATGCTGCCAAGCTACGCAAAGCCAAGAAGAAAGTCATATTTGCAAGTTACAGCAGTGGCTCGCGCGAGCGGCTTGCAGGACTGCTCGCCGATCATGGGTTGACCAGCATCAACCAGGTTACAAGCTGGCAGGAAGCGCTCGGCTCTTCCTCCGACGCAGCCTTGATTGTGCTGCCGCTCGACCATGGCTTCACCGCGCCCGACGTCGCCGTCCTGACCGAGCAGGACATGCTCGGCGACCGCCTGGTCCGCCGCAAGAAGCGCCGCAAGTCGGCCGACGCCTTCCTCGCCGAACTGGCGGCTTTGTCGCCGGGTGATCTGGTGGTCCATTCCGACCACGGGATCGCGCGCTACGAAGGACTGACGTCCGTGATGGTTGGCAAGGCGCCGCACGATTGCGTTGCATTGTCCTATGCCGGTGGCGACAAGCTCTACGTCCCGGTCGAGAATATCGACGTTCTGTCGCGCTATGGTTCGGATAGCGAGCGCGCGACGCTCGACCGTCTCGGCGGCGAGGCGTGGCAACGCCGCAAGAGCCGGATGAAGGAGCGGATCCGCGCCATCGCCGGCGAATTGATCAAGACCGCCGCAGTCCGCGCCACCCGCCCGGGCGTCGTCGCCGATACCGACACTGCTTATCCGCAATTCGTCGACCGCTTCCCCTATGAGGAGACCGACGATCAGGACCGTGCGATCCGCGACGTACTCGACGATCTTAGCGCGGGCAAGCCGATGGATCGGTTGGTGTGCGGCGACGTTGGCTTCGGCAAGACCGAAGTCGCGCTTCGCGCCGCGTTCGTCGCGGCAATGGCCGGATATCAGGTGGCGCTAATCGGCCCGACTACGTTGCTCGCGCGCCAGCATTACAAGAATTTCGTCGAGCGCTTCCACGGCTTTCCGATCGAGATCGGGCGACTGTCGCGACTGGTGCCCGCGGCCGAGGCGAAGAAGACGAAAGAAGGTCTAGAAAAGGGCAATCTCGATATCGTCATAGGCACCCACGCTCTCCTCGCAAAGTCGATCAAGTTCAAGAAGTTGGGGCTGGTTATTGTCGACGAGGAGCAGCATTTCGGAGTCGCGCACAAGGAACGGCTCAAGGCGTTGCGCGCCGACGTCCACGTCCTCACGCTGACCGCCACCCCGATCCCGCGCACCTTGCAGATGGCGATGAGCGGCCTGCGCGAATTGTCGGTTATCCAGACCCCGCCAGTCGATCGCCTCGCGGTCCGTACCTATGTCGCGCCGTGGGACCCGATCGTCGTGCGCGAGGCGTTGCTGCGCGAACATTATCGCGGCGGACAGAGCTTTGTGGTCGTCCCGCGCATTGCCGACCTTGCCGACATGGAGGAATGGCTCCGCGAGGAGGTGCCCGAGGTCAAATCGATCACCGCCCACGGCCAGATGGCGGCGGGCGAGGTCGAGGAACGGATGAGTGCTTTCTACGACCGCAACTATGATGTCCTGCTGTCGACCACGATCATCGAAAGCGGGCTCGATATCCCGAGCGCCAATACATTGATCGTCCATCGCGCCGACCGTTTCGGCCTCGCCCAGTTATACCAGCTTCGCGGCCGCGTCGGGCGCTCGAAGACCCGCGCTTACGCGTATCTCACCACTGCACCCGATCGGCAGATGACCGAGAGCGCGCAAAAACGCCTCCAGGTCTTGGCCAATCTCGACAGCCTGGGCGCGGGCTTTCAGCTCGCCAGCCACGATCTCGACATTCGCGGCGCGGGCAATTTGCTCGGCGACGAGCAATCGGGGCACATCAAGGAAGTCGGGTTCGAGCTGTACCAGGCGATGCTCGAGGAGGAAATTCTCGAGCAGAAATCGGGCGGTGCCGAGCGCCGCGAGGAATATGCGCCGCAGATCAACGTCGAAGCCCCGATCCTCATCCCCGAATTATACGTTCCCGATCTCGACCTCAGGATGGGGCTGTATCGCCGTCTCGGCGAGATCGAGGATCGCGCCGGGGTCGACGAATTCGCCGCCGAAATGATCGACCGGTTCGGCCAATTGCCCGAGGAGACCAAGAATCTCCTGACCATCGTCGAGACCAAGATCAATTGCCGCGCCGCTTGCATCGCCAAGCTCGATGTCGGGGCCAAGGGCGCGGTGGTGACCTTCATCGACCGCGGTTTCCCCGATCTCGCCGGGTTGTTCGCCTACGCCGCCCGGTTCAAGGGCGCGGCGCGGCTTCGGCCTGACAGCAAGTTGGTGGTCAATCGCGACTGGCCGACGGGGGAGGCAAGACTGCAGGGCGCGTTGCAGATTTCGCGTGGACTGGCGCGGGTCAATGCGGCGAGCAAGGTGCTGGAGGTGGCCTAGGCCGCCTGCGCCGCCCGGCTCGCGGCAACGAAGCGCCCCAGCTCGGCCTCGTCGAGCGCGCCCGCCGTCAGGAAACCCTGGTAGAGGTCGCAATCCCACGCCGCGACCAGCGCCAGTTGCGCGGTCGTCTCGACGCCTTCGATCACTACCTTCAACCCCAATTCGCGGGCCATGCCGATCATCGCCTTGACCACGATCCGGTCGCGGCTTCCGCCCACCAGGTCGGCAATCAGCCCGCGGTCGATCTTTAGCGTGTCAATCGGGAGTGACGTCAGATAAGCAAGGTTGGAATAACCAGTCCCGAAATCGTCGATTGCAATCTCGATCCCCAGCCCGCGGAGCCGCGCGAGGCGCGTCGAGGCGATCGCTGGGTCGATCACCAGGCTGCTCTCGGTAATCTCCAGTGTCAGCCGTTTTGGGTTGAATCCCGTCGCCGCCAGTTCCGCGACCAGCCAATCGTCATACCCTGCGCGCGCCAGATCCTCCGGCACCAGATTGAGCGACAGTCTAAGCCCCGCCAGCGGTCCGCCCCATTTGCCCGCCATCCCCAGCGCCTTGCGCTGGATGTGGCGCGACAATCGCTCGGTCAGCCCGACCGCTGCGGCGCGCGCGAACAATGTTTCGGTCGTTACGCCCGACCAGCGGGCAAGCGCTTCCGCCCCTTCAACCATGCCGGTGCGCGGGTCGCTCTGCGGCTGGAAGCGGATCTCGATCGCATCATTGGCAATCGCCCGCTCGAGCGACCGGTCGCGCACCACCGCGCGCGGCTGCTCGATCCGGTCCGAACCCCTATCCTGTCTCATTCTAACGCCACTCCATTCACCTGCTTCTGTACCCGCTGTGCTGCCCACCCCCTACGCCCGCGTTGTCCGCGCCCCGTTACGGGACAGTGGCGCTGGCCCGTGAAATGCCTATGGTGGGTGCGTGACTGCAGCGACCCCACGGCCCGCTAACGGCGACCGCGACCTCGCCGGGTCTGGAATCGGCCTGCTCGCTTCCCCGACCGATGCCGCGCAGGCCGCTGAAAAGTCGCTCCGTCGCCGCTATCAATGGGCCGACGCGCATGACGCAACCTCGCTTGTGGTGATTGGCGGCGACGGCTTCATGTTGCAGACGCTCCACCGGATGCTCGATCAAGGCGAATCCAAGCCCCTGTTCGGGATGAACCGCGGCACCGTCGGCTTTCTGATGAACGAGTGGCGATCGGACGGCCTTGCCGCGCGCATTGCCCGCGCCAAGGCGATCCGCGTCGCCCCGCTCACCATGCGCGCGACGACCGTCACCGGGGAGGTCTTCACCCACCCCGCAATCAACGAAGTCTCCTTGCTCCGCGAGACCCGGCAGACGGCAAAGATCGAACTGTCGGTCTCGGGCCGCGTCGTCATGCCCGAACTGGTATGCGACGGCGTGCTCGTCGCCACCCCCGCCGGGTCGACCGCGTACAACTTCTCCGCCCGCGGGCCGATTCTCCCGCTAGCGGCCAAGATGCTCGCCTTGACCCCGATCGCGCCGTTCCGCCCGCGCCGCTGGACCGGGGCGATTCTACCCGACGATGTGTCGGTCGGATTGCGCGTGCTCGAGCCGATCAATCGCCCGGTTTCCGCCGTCGCCGACCAGTTTGAAGTGCGCGATGTCACCCAGGTCGACGTCAGCCTCGATCGCGAGCGTTCACTGACCTTGCTGTTCGATCCCGAGCATGCGCTGGATGAACGCATCGCGATGGAGCAATTTACGACTTAGCGTCGTGGTGGGTCGCAATTTACCACTTGAGGGTTGCGAATCGCATTGCGCTGCGTCATAGGCGCGGGCGTCCGCTTTGGACCGCTCCCCGATAGCTCAGCGGTAGAGTAGGTGACTGTTAATCACTTGGTCGTTCGTTCGAATCGAACTCGGGGAGCCATTTTTCCAGACACGCGGTGCCTAGCCGTCGATTGCCGCCATCAGGCTCGCATTGCCGCCCGCCGCCGTTGTATCGATGCAGGTCACCCGCTCGGTGGCGAAGCGCGCGGCATAATGCGGCCCGCCGGCTTTGGGCCCGGTTCCGCTCAATCCCTCGCCGCCGAACGGCTGGCTTTCGACCACCGCGCCGATCTGGTTGCGATTGACGTAGATATTGCCGACCCGTGCGGTCGCCTCGACCAACTCGCGGACCGAATCGATCCGGCTCTGCAGCCCCAGCGTCAACCCGAAGCCGCTGGCGTTAATCTCCTCGATCACACCCTCCAGCCCGCCACTCTTCCAGCGGATGACGTGCAGGATCGGCCCGAAATTCTCCTGGTTAAGCTCGGCCAGCGACCCGATTTCGTAAATCGCCGGCGCGACGAAGCTTCCTCTCGCCGTAACCTTTGGCAATTCGAGCCGCGCCACCAGCCGCGCGCCCGCCTCCATCTCGTCAGCATGCGCGTCGAGCGCCGCCTTGGACGCTTCATCGATCACCGGC
The DNA here is from genome assembly GCA_046590765.1 of Sphingomicrobium sp. GTDB lineage: Bacteria > Pseudomonadota > Alphaproteobacteria > Sphingomonadales > Sphingomonadaceae > Sphingomicrobium. The sequence goes on from JBKJUB010000034.1 coordinate 10,238, forward strand.
CCGACATCGGTGCCAAGTTCACGCGGGTCGCCGATGGTCAGCGCCTGCATCGCCCCGGCGATCATCGCCACCATCCCGTCCGCTACATCGTCCTGCACGAACAGCACGCGCAGCGCAGAACAGCGCTGCCCGGCGCTCTGGAAGCTCGATGCCACCACATCGCGCGTCACCTGTTCGGGAAGCGCCGACGAATCGACGATCATCGCATTCTGCCCGCCAGTCTCGGCGATCAGCGGGATGATCGGCCCGTCTCGATTTGCCAGCGCGCGGTTGATCGCCCGCGCGGTGTCGGTCGATCCGGTAAACGCCACCCCGGCGATTTGGCGATGCGCGGTCAGCGCCGCCCCAACCCGGCCGTCGCCGGGCAGCATCTGCACCACGTCGCGCGGAAGCCCGGCGCGATGCAGCAGCTCGATCGCCAGTGCGCCGATCAAGGGGGTCTGCTCGGCCGGCTTGGCGATCACCGTATTGCCCGCTGCCAGCGCCGCCGCGACCGGCCCGATGAAGATCGCCAGCGGGAAATTCCACGGGGAAATGCACGCAAATACCCCGCGCCCGTGCAAGCGCAGCTGGTTCAACTCCCCGGTCGGCCCCGGCAGCGCGATTGCCCCGACAAACTGACGCCGCGCCTCGGCCGCATAATAGCGCAGGAAGTCGACCGCCTCGCGCACTTCCAGCACTGCATCGATCAGCGTCTTGCCCGCCTCGCGCATGCACAGCGAGAAGTACCGCTCGCGCTCGGCTTCGAACAAATCCGCCGCTTTGTTCAGCAGCACCGCCCGCGCCTCGCCTCCACGCGCGTTCCACGAGACTTGCGCCGCCGCCGCCGCGCGCACCGCTTGATCGACTTCAGCCACGCTCGCCTCGATCACCTTGCCGATCACCTCGGACCGATCGTAGGGCGCGACCACCGGCCGCCCCTTCCCCGCCCCGCCAAGCGTTGGCGCAGCGCTCCACCGCTCCGCCTCCAGCGCGTCGAGCCGCGTTAACAAGGGATCGCGCACCAAGGGATCGCTCAGGTCGAGCCCCGCACTGTTGCGCCGTCCCGCCCCGAAGATCGCATCGGGCAACGGAATAGCCGGATTGCGGCTCGGCGTGCATGCCGCCAGCTCGGCCACCGGGTCACGCACTAGCGCGTCGAGCGGCACGTCCTCGTCGGCAATGCGGTTGACGAACGACGAATTGGCCCCATTTTCGAGCAGTCGCCGCACCAGATATGCCAGCAATTCCTTGTGCGTCCCGACCGGCGCGTAGATCCGCACCGGGGTGCGCGCCTCGCCGATCCCGGCTTCGAGCTGCGCGAGCTCGTCGTACAGCCCCTCACCCATCCCGTGGAGCCGCTGGAACTCATATTCCGAGTCCCCCGCCAGCGCCTTCACCGCGCCGATCGTATTGGCGTTATGAGTCGCGAACGCAGGATAGATGCAGTCGCTCGCGGCAAGCAGCCGCTTGGCGCAGGCGAGGTAGCTGACATCGGTCGCCACCTTGCGCGTCCATACCGGATAATCCTCGAGCCCGGCGACCTGCGCCGCCTTGATCTCGGTATCCCAATAGGCGCCCTTGACCAGCCGGACCATCAGCGTGCGGCCATGCTTGCGGGCCAGGGCCGCGGTCCAGTCGCACAGTGGCACCGCGCGCTTCTGATACGCCTGCAGCGCCAGCCCGAACCCGCCCCAGCCATTTGCGAACAACGCATCGTCGGAAACCAGCGCCTCGATGATGTCGAGCGACAGCTCGAGCCGGTCGGCTTCCTCGGCGTCGATCGTGAAATGGACGTCGGCTTTACTCGCCTTCATCGCCAGCGCGCGCACCACCGGCAATATCGCTGCTTTGACCTCGTCGGCATGATTCCATTCGTAACGCGGGTGAAGCGCCGACAATTTGACCGAAATCCCTGGCGAAACCTTGAACCCGCCTCTCGCCGCGCCGGCAATCGCATCGAGCGCATCGCTGTACGATTTGGCGTAGCGTGCCGCATCGGCGTGAGTCCGCGCCGCCTCGCCGAGCATGTCAAAGCTATGCTCCTGCCCGGCTTTACGCTCAGGTCCGGCGCGCTTCAACGCTTCCTCGATCGTCCGCCCGAAAACGAACTGCTTGCCGAGGATTTTCATTCCCTGGCTGACCGCGGTGCGAATCACCGGTTCGCCCAGCCGCCCGACCGCGCGCCCAAGCGCAGCGCGCCAGCTCGGCGATCGGTCATTGGCTTCTTCGAGCACTTTGCCGGTCAGCAGCAGCGAGAAGGTCGCGGCGTTGACGAAGGTCGATTTGGAATCGCCAAGCTTCTCGGCCCAGTCCGGCCCCGACAATTTGTCGGCGATGAGGTCATCGGCGGTCCTCGCATCGGGAATGCGAAGCAACGCTTCGGCGAGGCACATCAGGGCAATTCCCTCGTCGCTGCCAAGATCGTAGGCGGCCATGAAGGCGTCGATCCCGGCCGGCTTATGCTCGCGCACTGCCTTCGACAATGAGCGCGCCACCGCCGCAGCTTCGGACGCCTGGCGCTTGCTCAGCTCGGCCTGGACCAACCGCTCGGCGACCAGCGCCTCCTCATCGGGGCGATACGCCCGGCGCAGCTGGTTGCGGTCGATCATTGCGCCGGTCACTGTATCAGCGCCTTAAGCAAGCGCGCCGTGGCAATGCTTGAACTTGCGCCCCGACCCGCACGGGCAAGGCGAGTTGCGGCTTTCGGGCTCTGCCGCCCCCTCGGGCCAGTCAGGCAGAGGCATCTGCAATTGCGGCGCGAACATCGCCCCGCCGCCGTCGCGGTCAAAGCTGTCATCCTCTCCCGATAATGGGTCAAAATGGCTGGTGATGAAATCGGGCAGTCCGGGCAAAGGTGTCGGCTCGTTGAGCTGGACCTGCGACCGCATCAGCGTCTTGGTCACTTCCTCGCGGATCGCGACCAGCAGCCGCTCGAACAACAGGAAGGCTTCCTGCTTATATTCGTCGATCGGCTTCTTCTGGGCGAAGCTGCGCAAGTGGATCACCGTTCGAAGCGCGTCGAGCGTCGACAGATGGTCCTTCCAATGATGATCGAGCGTCTGGATCAAAATCTGCTTTTCGACGTCGATCCAGCGCTCCATGTCGGCGCCGGTGGTCTTCTCGGCCATCACCTGGTCGCCCATCAGCGACAAGCGCTCGACGATCGCTTCCTGCTCGACCGATTCCTCCTCCAGCCACGCATCGATCGGCGGCTGAAGCCCGAGGAGGTCATCGACCCCTTCCTTGAGGTTCGCGACGTCCCATTGCTCGGGATAGGTCCCCGGCGGGCACGTCACCGCAACCAACGAAGCAATCGTCTCTGCGCGGAAATCCTCGATCACGTCGCTGACATGGTCGGCATCCATGATCTCGGCGCGCTGCTCGTAAATCACTTTGCGCTGGTCATTCATCACGTCATCGAATTCGACGACCTGCTTGCGGATGTCATAATTGCGCGCCTCGACCTTTTTCTGCGCGGTCTCGATTGCCTTGGAGATGAGCGGGCTGACGATCGCCTCGCCATCCTCGAGATTTTTGTTCATCAGCCGCGCGAAGGCGGTCTGCGAGCCGAAGATGCGCATCAGATCATCGTCGAGGCTGAGATAGAAGCGCGACAGGCCAGGATCGCCCTGGCGGCCGGAGCGGCCCCGCAGCTGATTGTCGATGCGGCGGCTTTCGTGGCGCTCGGTGCCGAGCACGAACAGCCCGCCGGCATCGAGCACGCGTTGCCTCTCGGCCGCGATCTCGCCCTTGATCCGCTCGATCTCGACGTCGCGCTCGGGGCCTTCGGCCATGTCCTTCAATTCATCCTCGACCAGAAAGTCGATGTTCCCGCCGAGCTGGATGTCGGTGCCGCGCCCCGCCATGTTGGTGGCGATCGTCACTGCGCCCATCCGCCCGGCCTGCGCGACGATATGCGCTTCGCTTTCGTGGAAGCGGGCGTTCAATACTTCGTGACGGATTTTCTCCTGCTCGAGATATTCGCTCAGCATTTCCGATTTCTCGATGCTGACGGTGCCGACCAGCACCGGCTGGCCAATGTCCTGGCGCTTGCGGATTTCCTTGGCGATGGCTTGGAACTTGTCGGTGATATTCTTGTAAAATTCGTCGTCCTCGTCGATCCGCAAGACATCGACGTTGGTCGGGATCGAGACGACATTCATCTTGTAAATGTCGAAGAATTCGGGGGCTTCGGTCAGCGCGGTGCCGGTCATCCCCGACAGTTTGGGATACATGCGGAAGTAATTCTGGAAGGTGATCGAGGCGAGGGTCTGGTTCTCGGGCTTGATCGCCACCCCTTCCTTGGCCTCGACCGCCTGGTGGAGCCCGTCGGACCAGCGGCGGCCATCCATCATCCGTCCGGTAAATTCGTCGATGATGACGATTTCGCCATTCTTGACGATATAATCGATGTCCTTTTTGAACAGCTGGTTCGCCTTGAGCGACTGGTTGAGGTGATGAACCGTCTGGGTGTTGGCGATGTCGTAGAGGTTCTGGCCTTCGATCAGCCCGGCTTCCTCGAGCATCCGCTCGGCCTTCTCGGTGCCTTCCTCGGTCAGCACGACCGACTTCTGCTTCTCGTCGAGCTCAAAGTCCTCAGCCACGAACTGCTTCACCACCGCGTCGACGCCGACATAGAGCTCGGACTTGTCGTCGGTCGGGCCGGAAATGATCAACGGCGTGCGCGCTTCGTCGATCAGGATGGAGTCAACCTCGTCGACGATCGCGTAGGCGAATTCGCGCTGCACCATCTGATCGCGGTTGAACTTCATATTGTCGCGCAGATAATCGAAGCCGAGTTCGTTATTGGTCGCGTAGGTGATGTCGGCATTATAGGCGTCGCGGCGGAGGGGGTCGATCAGATTGGGGACGATCACCCCAACGCTGAGACCGAGGAAGCGGTAGATTTTCCCCATCCAGTCGGCATCGCGCTTGGCGAGATAGTCATTGACCGTGACGACATGCACGCCCTTGCCGGGAAGCGCATTGAGATAGACCGCGAGGGTGGCGACCAAGGTCTTGCCTTCGCCGGTGCGCATTTCGGCGATCTCGCCGCGGTGAAGCGCGATCCCGCCGATCATCTGGACGTCATAGTGGCGCTGGCCGAGCGTCCGCTTGGCGGCTTCGCGGACTGTCGCGAACGCCTCGGGCAACAGATCGTCGAGCTTGGCGCCGTCATCGAGCCGCTTGCGGAACAGGACGGTCTGGTTGGCCAGTTCGTCGTCGGTCAGCGCACTGATCGTCGGCTCGAACGAATTGATCGCCTCGACGGTCTTGCCGAGCTTGGCAACATAGCGGTCGTTTGCCGATCCGAAGATCGTTTTGGCCAGTCCGGCGATCATGATGCTAACATTTCCTCAAAAATCCGGTCCCGCGAAGGCGCGGCGACGCTCACTCGCGCGCGAGCGTGAACGGCGCGCGCTGTAGGCAGCGACCCGCGTTGCGTCAATCGATCAAGCTTGGGCCGCACCTGGCGTGGCGGCGGAACGGATTTCGGCTTCGAGCCATTGCTGGATCTGGCTGCGCGGGGCGGCGCCGACCTTTTGCGCGACCGGCTTGCCGTCCTTGAACAATACCATCGTCGGGATTCCGCGAACGCCGTAACGCGTTGGCGTATCGGGATTTTCGTCGATGTTAAGTTTGACGATGTCGACCTGCTCGCCAATCTCGCCGGCGATTTCCTCCAGCGCCGGGGCGATCATCCGGCATGGACCGCACCATTCGGCCCAGAAATCGACCAAAACCGGCTTGCCGGCGCCCAGGACGTCGGTGGCGAAACTCTGATCGGTGACGCTGCGCGTTCCCATAAATACGACTCCTGATGATGTTTGAAGCTCATATGGGCGTTCGCCGCCCGTCCCTCAACCGCCAAGCGTGATGATTTTCGGACCTGCGGTGTAAAGCAACGCCGCTTCGACCCGGCGACCGGGGAAGATCGCCCTGAGTGCGGCGGCGTAAACCTCCATCTGCCGCCGGTGCGGAGCAGGCACTTGGGCCTCATTCGACGGGACATGCATCCCGGTTTTGTAATCGATCACCCGCACCAGCGCATCGGTGACCAGCAGTCGATCGACTGTCCCGGCCACCACTCGCCCGTCTTCAAGCACCGCCGCAATCGGCGCTTCGGCGAGCGACCCTGCGCCGAACAGCGCACCGAACGCATCGTCGGACAGGATATCGCACACCGTCGCCGCATAGGATGCACGCAAAGCCGGATCGGCGACCCCGCCGGATCGCTCAAGCCAGCGATCAGCCGCCGCAACCCGCTCAGCGGGCGCGACGCCGGGTAGTCGTTCGAACAGCAAATGCAGCATCGTCCCGCGCCGCGCCGCATCGATTTCGCCCGGCTTGGGCGGCGGAAAAGGCGTGCGGTCCTCATTCCCGCCCGACGGGGCCAGCGGGCGTGGCGGACGCTCTTCCGCCGGTGCCATCGCCCGCAGCCAGTCCGGCAGGAGTATCTCGGGTCGGCGATCAACCCGGCGTTTGGACCGCGGCGCATTACCTTCGGTTTCGAACAGCAATTTGCCGTCATCGCCCGGTTTCGCGCCAATCGCGATCATCGCCTGCTCGACCCGCGCGTGCCAGCTGTCGGGCACGGCGTTTTTCTTGCGCACTCCGGCGATCACCAACCGCTCTCGCGCCCGGGTTAGCGCGACGTACAGCAGTCGCCAATGCTCGGCGAGATCGAGCCCTTTTTCCGACTCGATCAATTCTGCGAACGGAAAGACTTGCTCGGCCTTGCGCGGGCGGATCAGCGGGAGCTTCTGTCCATCCACCGAGAAGTCGAGCGGAGGGTTACTCGCCCCAAGTTTTTCCGGGTCGGCGGTTGCATCGGCCAGGATCACGACCGGCGCCTCAAGCCCCTTCGCGCCATGAACCGTCATCACCCGCACCGCATCAACCGGCGCCGACGGGTCGCGCTTGATCTCGACATCGCCTTTCGCGAACCACGCCAGGAAACGGTCGAGCGAATTGACGTCGTCGCGCTCGAACTCAAGTGCCGCCGACAGCAATTCCTCGATTGGGTCGCGCGCTTCGGGCCCGAGCCGGCGGATCAACTTGCGGCGGCCATCGAGCGGGCCCGACAATATCGTTTCGAGGAAGGTCGCAGGTGTGGTGTAATCGGCCATCGCCAGCAGCGAGCGAAGCTGGTCGAGCGTCTCGCCAATCTCGCTGTCCCGCTCCTGCAACGTGGTCCACAAAGGTTTGGCACGCGGCACTTTCGCCAGATCGTATAATTTCTCCTGGCTCCACCCGATCAGCGGCGAGACCAGCAGATTGGCGAGGTTGAGGTCATCGAGCGGCTGCACCGCAAACCCGACTGCGGCGAGCAGATCCTTGACCGCCAGCGGACGATGGAGGTGGAGCCGGTCAATCCCCGCCACCGACACCCGTTCGGCGAACAATCGCGCGACGATCAGCGAGGCAAGCTCGCCGCGACTGCGCACCAGGATCAGCACATCGCCGGCCGACAGCGGCCGCCCGGTGCTCGCCATGACCGGCGCTTCGTCAATCCACTGCTTGACCGCCTTGGCGAGGCTGGTGGCGTAGCGGCGTTCGCCCTCGCCGATCCAGCCTTCGTCGCCGATATCGTCGCCCTCGTCATCGTCGGTCGAAAAAGCCGGCCACCATTCGACGCGGCCGGGTCGCTGGGCGTGGTGGGCATCGTGCGCGGGTGGGCGTTCGGGCAGCCCCATTGCGTCATGACCGACCTCTGCAATGACCCCGTCGACCAGGCCCAGGATCGCCGGCGACGAGCGGAACGAGGCGTTGATCGATAGCTCGCGGAATTCACGGAACCGTTCGTCGCTGTCCTCGAGCGCGGCGGCGGCATCGCGAACCCGCCCCCGCATCGCTTCGAATTCGCGCGGATCGGTGCCCTGGAAGCGGAAGATCGCCTGCTTGAAATCGCCCACCATGAACACGCTTCGCCAGCGCTTCTCGGTCTCGCTCGAGCCGCTGAAATATTCCTCGATCAATTGCCACACGATCGCCCATTGGTCGGCATTGGTGTCCTGCGCTTCGTCGACCAGAATGTGATCGGTGCGGCGGTCGATTTTGAAGCGCACCCAGTCGCCCATTCCGGGAGTCTCGAGCAGCTTGCGGGTCCAGGCGATGAGGTCACCGAAATCGGCCACCCCGGCACTTTCCTTGGCGCGAGTGTAAGCGGCGGCGTAGGCCTGACCGGCGCGCAGACCAGCGGCCTGGATCGAGACTAGAGATGCGGCGCTTTTCATCCTCAGCACCCATAGGAACGCGCCATAGGTGTCATCGCTAAGCGATTGATAATTAGCGTTGACTCTGAGTTGCCCGCTGGTCGTTTTGCGTGGCTCGCCCTTGCCGGTCATGACCACGTTCGCCACTAGGTGCAGTGTGTCGAAGCGGCCCTTAGGGTCGAGCGCCAACCAGTTTCGGATCGCCTCGACATAGCCGGTTCCGCTGGTCGTTCCCCAAGCCTCATTGCTCGCCGCCATAGCGTGAAGCAACGCGCAGTCGAACGTGCCGTCGGCGCAGGCGTTGTGGAGGAAATCGGCGACATTGTCGGTCGGCAGGTCGACCAATTGCTGCAGCTTCGCCTCGATCTGATCGCGTGTTCCCAGCCCCGCAAAGGCGTCAGCGCGGCGGGCGCAGGCGGCGAGGTAAGAGACTGCCCCCTCCTCCCCCAAGCGCATCGACAGCGACTGGATATCGGCGATCAACCCCGTGTCGCCATTGGCTTCGGCCGAGGCGACCAGATTGGCGAGGGTGCGGCGCGCGAGTTCCTGTTCGGCGCGGCCTTCGATGGCACGGAAACCCGGCGCAATCTCGGCCTCGGCGGGGAAAGCGGTGAGCAGTGTCTGGGCGAATGCGTGAATGGTCTGGATGCGCAGGCCGCCCGGCGCTTCGAGCACGCGGGCGAAGAGGCGGCGGGCATGCTGGAGCATGTCGGGCGAGGTGTCTTCGCCCAGCGCGAACAATTCCTTGCGCAACGCGGCGTCGGGCAAGCGTACCCAAGACGCGAGCCGGGCGCCGATGCGATTGGCCATTTCTGCCGCACCGGCCTTGGTGAAGGTTAGGCACAAGATGCTCTCGGGCCGGACGCCGCGCAGCAGCAGCAGGAACACGCGCGCGGTGAGGACGTGGGTCTTGCCGGTCCCTGCCGAGGCCGAAAGCGAGGCATGGGCGGACGGATCGGCGGCGCGGCGCTGATCGCCTTCGAGCACATCCAGCGGTTTGAGGCGACGCGACATGACGAGACCCTAGCAAGCCCGTCGGCGCTTCCCAAGACGGCAATCGGCGAATATCATTCCCGCCACAGCAGGAGACGATGAATGAGCGAGCAGGACGACGACAGTGGCGAGCGGCGGACCAAATTGGTCAAGGCCGGGGTCGCGGTCGGGATCGGATCGGCAGCGATCGTCGCGGCCTTGCTCTATGCCTCGAAGGTCAAGAAGCCCAAGCGCGGTAAATAATCAGTCGCGGCCATACCATTCCTCAAGCCGCATCAGCTGATCATAGTCGCCGTAGGGCGCGAACGCCGGGTGAAGCTTGGCTTCGAACGGTTCGTCGCCGGTTAGATATTTGGCTGCTAATTCCAGGAAATGCGCCTCGCTCTGGTCGAGAAACTCGCTTCCCCACACTGCCTTGGACGGCATCTTGAACCCAAATTTGCCCTTATTGTCCTTGGCCATCGACCAATATTCGTGTGCCGTCGGAGTCCCGCCGATGTCGGGAAAACCGCCGTTACGCGCGATCAGCCCAAGCAATCCCAACTGGAGTGCGAACCCGGCATCCACGGCCTTGGTTTGGGGCGGTTTGCCAGTCTTGTAGTCAACGATGGCGAGGGAGCCATCCGCCATTCGGTCAATCCGATCCGCGCGGCCATACAAGGTGACGTCGGCAATGACGGTCTTGCCATCCTTCTCGGCAGCAATCGGCATTCGTCCATCAGCCCGATTGGCGCGTTCCTGCTCGGCGATCCAGCCAATCGCCTCTAGGAGGCGCGGTTGCCATAACGCGCGCAGCATCGGGTGAATTGCGTCGCCCTGCACGAGTTGGCGCGCTTGTTCGAGCAGATCATCCGGATTGCAATCTTTGTCTTCCATCCAGGATTGGAGGACTTTGTGGACTGCGCTGCCCTTCCACGCTGCGCTGTGATCGGCGTCGACCGGGTCGAGCTTCTTCAAACCGAGCATGGCGCTCGCGTAAAAAGCGAATGGATCGGCTTTCAGCCGATCGACGTCGGTGACCCTGATCTGCTTGGGCCGATCAGCGATGGGCGGTTTCGGCGCGGGCTGCCCGAGCGGACGATGCTCGCCCGGATCGTCGATCGCTGCGACATAGCGCTCGAGCTTGTGATCGCGCGCGAGGCCGCCGGTCATCGCCATTAACCTGAGCCACAGCCGCGAGGCGACAGTCGGCGATTTGGAATCGCGGCGGGCGCGGGTGATGAGCACCCGCGGCGCGCCGAGCGCTGACGCGAAGTCGTGCGCGGAAAGGCCGACGCGCAGGTCGAGCCCGGGAAGCCCGAGGGTCGCGCGGATCCTGGGAGCGAGCCACGGGTCGGGCGCGGGGAGCGACGGCCAAACGCCCTCGTTGAGCCCGCTGAGAATCATCAGGTCGGCATGCTGGAGCCGGGCTTCGAGTAATCCCCAAATGAACACCCTCGGGTGGCCGCCATAGGGTGGGCGCACTGGGCGGGTGTCGAGCAGGTCGCGGAGCAAGGGCACCAGTTCGGGCGCGTCGAGCAGCATTGTCGCGGCGTCGGGCGCGGCTTCGAGTTCGGCGATCAGCTCGGCGGCCATGCGGCCATCGGTGCCGCTCCACGCGCGGTCGCCGGCGAGCCCCGATGCGGCGGCACGAAGCCCGGCGGCGAAGGCGGACAGGCTGAGCGGGGCGCGAAGCAGAGCTTCGATTGGTTCGAGTGAGGGGCGGATCGCGGCCCACGGCGGGTCGGCTTTCTTCTCGGTGAAATGGCGGTCGAGCCCGCCGAGACCAGCGGGTGGACGCGGGCCGCGCAAGGCGCGGTCGAGCGCGCGGGCGTTGGTCAGCCAGTTGGCGCGCTCGGCCCCTTCCCCGCCGACCAATGGATGCTTAACCAAAGCGAGCATCGCGACCGGGGCCATGGCTTCCGCGGCGGCAGCGGCGATGGCGAGCAATAGAGTTCCAGCGGGTGCCTGGCTGAGTGGTCGGCCCGCGCTGTCGTCAGCGGCGATTCGCCAGCGCGCAAGCAAGGCTGATACGCGCGCAGCCAGCACGCGGTCGGGTGTGACGAGCGCAGCGGTCTGGCCGGGGGTGTCGAGCGCCTGGCGAAGCGCGATGGCAATCGCCATCGCCTCGCTTGCCGAATCGGCGAGTTCGACCGCGTGGATGCCGGTCAGGCGGCGTTCGGGTGGGGGCAGCCGGCTCCATTTGTCGCTGAAGTCGGCGGCGGTCATCGCATTGGCCACCGCTCGCCCGCGCACCGCTGGCGATGCCGCTCGACCCCCGCCGCGCCACAGGCCGACTTCGCCGCGCGCGACATCGATCCGGTCGAGCAACAGTTTGAGGTGATATTGCGGGTGGCTTTGCTCGCCGCGCCCATCGTCGTCGGGGCCGAGCGCGTCCCATTCCTCGTCGCTCATCACGTCGGCCAGCGCGAGGCCGGGGAGGATGACCGCGCCGTCGGGCATCCGCGAGACGGTTCGGAGCAAGGCGGCAATCGCTGGTGCAGCGGTGGTGATCCCGGCGGCGATGGTGAAGTCCGGCAGAGGATTGTCTGACCAGCGGCGGGCAGTGGCGCGGAGCAGGCGATTGCGGCGATCGGTCAGGTCGATCGACCCGCGCCGGGCAAGTTCTGCGGGCCACGCTGTAATAATCGCCTGCAGACGGTCGAGAGATTTCTGCCAATGGCCGGCAAGATCGTCGGCTTCGGCGACCGCCTCGGCGAGTTTCGACGCGGGGACTTCCTCGATCGTCAGCGCGTCGAGCGTGCGCGCAAGATCGGCGGCGAGGCGCATCGCCTCGGTCGCGCTTTCGCCGCCGCGCCGGACGACCGCAGCGAGCGCCAACTGGCGGGCGAGCGGGTCGATGGCGGGCGGGACGAGGTCATCGCCGTCGGCGACATCAAGTGCCCCGCCGATACGGTCGTCGAGGTCGGGGTCGCCGATCGCAATCAGGCGCGGGAGCACAAGGCCACTGCCGCTGGCGCGGACAAAGGCCTCGGTGATGCTGCGGATGGCGCGATTGTTGGGCAGCAGGATGCGGCCCCCGGCAAGCGCCATCGGGTCGTGACCGTAACTGGCGATCAGCCCCGCAGCGAGCGAGTCGGCGAAGCTGCGGTGCGCCGGGATCGAAAAGACGGATGGGCCGGAGCGCGGCTCATTCATTGACCAGCGCCGCCTCGGTATCCGTGATCGAGCGGGGGGTGCCGACGTCGAACCACAGGCCCTGGTGGACCAGCCCGAAGCAGCGCCCCGCCTCGATCGCGCGGTCCCACAAGATGTTGGTCGAAAAGGCGCCGTCGGGTGCGTCGGCGAGCAGGCGCTTGGAAATCATCTGGATGCCGGTGAAGACATAAGGCGCGACGCGCGAGCGGGCGCGGCGGCTGAGGCGGCCGAAGCGGTCCATGTGGAAATCGCCCTGCCCGCGATGATTGCCGGCGCGCGCCTGGGGAACGAGCAGCAAGAGCGCGTCCATTTTAGCGTCGTCCCACCCGCTGGCGAGCAATTTAAGGCCGTCGGCGGGGCCGTCGATCCAGAAATTGTCGCTGTTGACGACGAGGAATGGGTCGCAGTCGATCATCGGCGCGGCCTGGACCAGGCCGCCGCCGGTTTCGAGCAGCAAGGCGCGTTCATCCGAGATGGTGATCGCGAACTCGTCGGCCTTGGTGGCGAGATGGGCTTCCATCAGATCGGCGAGATAATGGACATTGACGACGAGCTTGCCGACCCCCGCCGCGCGGAGCCGGTCGAGGACGTGATCGATCAATGGTTTGCCCGCGAGTTCGACCAGCGGCTTGGGGCGAGTATCGGTCAGCGGCCGCATCCGCTTGCCCAGGCCAGCGGCCATGACCATCGCGGTATCGGGAACCGTCGCGGCGATCTCGGGGCGGAGGCGGAGCGAGCGGCGGGCGGTCATACCGCGTCGGCCCAGGCGGCGGCGCGCATTTCGGCGGGGATGTTGGCGTCAAACCAGGCACGGACCGGTTCAAGCCCGGGTTGGGCGAGATCGCGATCTAGCAGGCCCCACATGCGCGGCTGGAAGGCGCGGTAATGCGGTTTGCCGTCGCGCTTCCACAGGCGGACGAAGACGCCGAGGATGCGAGTGTTGCGCTGGGCGGCGAGTGTCCAATAAGCGCGCTCGAACGCGGCGGCATTGCCAGTGGCGGCGATGTAACGGTCGAGCATGTTGCGTTCGAGTGCTTCAGGCACGTCGCGACGGGCGTCTTCTAGTACCGAGGCAAGATCGTAAGCCGGGTGACCGGCAAGCGCGTCCTGGAAGTCGAGCAGCCCGAGATGCGCGACCCCTTCACGGCCGGCGACAAGCATGACATTTTCGGCATGGTAATCGCGCAGCACGGTGACCGGGCCGAGGCCATCGGCGGCGACCGGGGCGAGCACGTTCGTCCAGGCGGCGCGGTAGCTGTCGCGGTCGATCTCGAGGCCCAGCGCGGGGGCGTACCAGTCGGGCAGCAGCATCAGTTCATCGAGCCACTGGTCGAGGCCGTGCGGCGGGAGGCTGGGCATCGGCGCGTGGCCGTGGAGCTGAACGAGGAGGTCGGTGGCGAGCTGGTACAGTTCCTCCTCGCGCGCCGGATCATCGTCGAGCGTTTCGCGAAGCCGAGCATCGCCGAGGTCGCCGAGCAGGAGCAAGCCGCGGTCGAGATCGCGGGCGAGGATTTCTGGCGCAGTGAGCCCCACCCCGCCAAGCCATTCAGCGACCGCGATGAACGGGCGCGGATCCTCATGCGGTGGCGGCGCGTCCATCAGTACCGCCTGACGGCCATCGCCGATGATCCGGAAATAACGGCGGAATGAAGCGTCGCCAGCGAGCGGTTCAACGCGGGCACCGGCCCAACCCGACTTGGCGAGGAAGGCGTCCAGGCCGTCGGGCGGGATCATCGGTTGAAGCGGGGCGGTGGCCATCGCCCTTCCCATGCCGCCGGTACCGAAGCTGTCAAGGCGCGACTCTCTGGACCGGTGATAGCGAACGTCAAACGGAGCGCGTCGGGCCAGGCGGCGGGGCCGGCATGGTCGGGCCATTCGACCAGCAGGACCGCATCGTCGCCCGACGAATCGAGGCCAAGCTCAGCGAGTTCGTCGGGATGCTCGACGCGATACAGGTCGGCGTGGAGCAAAGGGCCGACTGTAAGATCCTCATAGGGAACGACGATCGCGAAACTTGGGCTTGGAACTTCTCCTTCATACCCAAGAACGGCCAACAAGTATCTGACAAAAGTGGTTTTTCCTGAACCAAGACCGCCCGACAGGCCGACCACGTCGCCAGCGCGCACCAACGGCGCGAAGGCACGTGCTAATGCAGCGGTGGCGGCTTCGTTTGCGAGGTTCATGACGGCGCGCGGGGGATGATCAGGGTCACGCTGGTGCCCGTCCCAACCGCCGATTCAAGCGTGGCGGTGCCGCCATGCGCCTCGACGAACTGGCGGGTCAGCGGCAGCCCGAGCCCGAGCGCGGCATCACCCTTCCCCACCCCGCCGATGCGGTGGAAGCGAGTGAATACCTGCTGCTGGTCCTCGGGGGCGATACCCTGACCGTTGTCAGTGATGATGATCGTCACCGCAGCATCGTCCCCTGACGCGGCAAGCTCGATCCGGCCCTTGGTCGGGGTGTAGGCCACCGCATTGCGCAACACATGTTCGATTGATTCGCGGATGCGCCGCGCGTCGCCGATCACCACCCCGGTCGACGGGTCGATCGCCAGGCTGAACTTCTGCTTGCGTTCCAGCACCTTCGGCTCGATCGATTCGGCGACCGCCCGGCACAAACCGGCCAAGTCGATCCGCTCGCGGTCGAGCACGATCCCGCGCCGATCGCCCTGGGTCAGGTCGAGCACGTCGTCGATCAGTTTGGCGAGCCGTTCAACCGATTCGAGGATCGCGTCGACATAATCAGAAGCGGCGGGCGGGAGCTTGCCGGCATAGCCTTGCGCCAGCATTTCGGCGAACCCGCCGATCGAGGTCAGCGGGGTGCGCAATTCGTAACTCATCCCGGCGACGAAGTCGGTCTTGATCTTGTCGGCTTCCTCGAGCCCAGTGGCGCGCTCGCGAAGCGCGGCCTCGATGCGCGTCGAATCGGTGACATCGACCATGGTGAACAATGCATTGCCATCGGGCAGCGGGACCGCAGCGAATTCGAAATGGCGGCCGTCGGTCATCGACACCCGGCCAGTGCCCGACTGGCGGCCGGTGGTGGTATCGCGAACCATCTCGCGGACCTGCGCGGCGGCGGTCGGGTTGACGAGCTTCTTAGCCATCACCGGAACCAGTTCATCAACCCGGGGATGTTCGGCGAGCCATTCTTCGTCGAGGTCCCACACCTGGCAAAAACGGCGGTTCCACAGATAAAGCCGCCCGTCGGAGGCAAACACGCTGATCGCTTCGAACAGATTGTCGAAGGTCGCGGTGCGGACGCGGAGCAGGGTGTCGCGCGCTGAGGACAAGCGAACCTGCTCGGTGCGATCCTCAAAGATCATCCTGAGGCCGCCGTCGGGCAGCGGCTGGGCGACGACCCGCCAATGGTCGCCGTTGGTCAGGATCCAGTCCTCGGTGAAGGCTTCCTCGGGCGACAGGAACCAGTCGCGACGCTCATTCTTCCAGGCGGGAAAATCGCGAACTTCCGGAAGCCGTCCATTCTCGCGCATTTGCTCGAGCAAGCGGTCGAATTCGGGCTTTTCGTTGAGCGATGACGGATCGATCTGGGTCATCGTCGCGAACGGCTGGTTGAAGAAGGACAATGACCGGTCGGAATCGAATTGAGCCACCGCAGCGGTCATCCGATCGGCGAGTTCGCGCTGCGAAAGCAGGTTTTGCGCCAGGTCGAAGCGCGCGTCCTCAAGATCCTGGATGTCGATCGCGAACCCCGCGACCGCGCCAGTGGGCAATGGAACGTCGACCAGTTTGAGCATCCGCCGCTCGCCGCCGATGGTCGCTGGCTGGGTGCGGATATAGGGCCGTCCTCCTTCGAGCGCCGTCGCGGCACCGGCCCTGGCGCCCTCGTCCCCCGGGCTGTCGATCAGTTCGCTGCCAAGCGCGATAACCTCGGCCGCGTCACGCCCCTCGACCGCAGCGACGAACGCCGAGTTAACCAGCCCGAGCGTCATGTCCGGCCCGCGATACCACATCGGGAATGGCGCAGATTCGATCAAATGGGTCAGTGCGTCGAGCGCAGCTTCGGTGCGCCCAAGCTGGTTGGCCAGTTTGAGCCGCTCGGCCTCCGCCCCGGTTGCGTCGAACAGCCACAGTAACAAGGTGCCGGCGGCATAGGGCGGTGGAGCGAGACCCCCGCGGACCTCGACCGCGCGATCGGAACCGGCAATCCGCACTTGGCGAGCGATGGCGGTGCCGCTGATCGCGCCCGACTGGACGTCGGCCTTGAGTGCATCGAGATCGGCGGGGTCGATGCCGAGGCCGTCGCTGGCAAGATCGTCGAGGTGGGCGGGCATGGACGCGAGGCCGAGGTCGCGCTGGAGCAAGGTGTCGCTTTCGATCGCGCCGTCGGGGCGAACGATCAATGGCCGCGCGGGGACCGAACGGAGCAGGCTGGCGACCGAGCGCGCGCCGCCGAGCAGTGAATTGGCGCGGCTGATCCGGCGGCTGGCGAGGATCATCAGCAACGCCGCAATCGCCACCCAGAAAGCGGCAAGGATGATGATGACGGTCGCGAGCCCCGGCGTGATCGTCATGAGATGATGGAGCCGCCCGACATTGCCGACGTCATAGGGCGGGATACGGCAAAGAAAAAGGGCGGCGCACCATCCAGCGCGCCGCCCCCGATCTCAGTCCGTAACAGGGCTAATAGCGGTAGTGATCAGGCTTGAACGGCCCCGTCAGCGGGACGCCGATGTAGGCGGCTTGCTTGTCGCTGAGCTTGGTCAGCTTGACGCTCAATTTGTCGAGGTGAAGCGCGGCGACCTTTTCGTCGAGATGCTTGGGCAGGACGTAGACGTCATTCTTATACTGCTCGGACTTGGTCCACAGTTCGATCTGCGCCAGCGTCTGGTTGGTGAAGCTGGCCGACATGACGAAGCTGGGGTGGCCGGTAGCATTGCCGAGGTTGACCAGTCGGCCCTTCGACAGGATGATCAGTTTCTTGCCGTCGGCGAATTCGACCTCGTCGACTTGCGGTTTGATCTCGACCCACTTCATGTTGGCGAGGCCGCCGATCTGGATCTCGCTGTCGAAATGGCCGATGTTGCAGACGATCGCCATATTCTTCATCGCGCGCATATGGTCGACGGTGATAACGTCCATGTTGCCGGTGGCGGTGACGAAGATGTCGGCGCGGGTCGGGGCCTCCTCCATCGTGACGACTTCATAGCCCTCCATCGCCGCCTGCAATGCGCAGATCGGGTCGACTTCGGTCACCAGCACGCGCGCGCCGCCATTGCGTAAGCTGGCGGCCGAGCCCTTGCCGACATCGCCGAAGCCGGCGACGCAGGCGACCTTGCCGGCGAGCATCACATCGGTCCCGCGACGGATCGCGTCGACCAAAGATTCCTTGCAGCCGTAGAGATTGTCGAACTTCGACTTGGTGACGCTGTCGTTGACGTTGATCGCCGGGAACGGGAGCTTGCCCGCCTTCGACAGCTCATACAGGCGGTGGACGCCGGTGGTGGTTTCTTCACTGACGCCCTTGATGTTGGCGACGGTCGCTGTGAGGTAGCCCGGGCGATCCCTGAGGAAGCGCGTCAGCGTCGCCGCGAACACTTCTTCTTCCTCGTTGGTCGGGGTGAACAGCGTTTCACCGGCTTCGACCCGCGCGCCCCACAGTGCGAACATGGTGGCGTCGCCGCCATCGTCGAGGATGAGGTTGCAGGTCTGGTCGCGATCGGTGTCGGTCGACCAGTCGAAGATGCGGACGACATAATCCCAATATTCCTCGAGCGTCTCGCCCTTGATCGCGAACACCGGGACGCCCGACTGGGCGATGGCGGCGGCGGCATGATCCTGCGTCGAGTAGATGTTGCACGACGCCCAGCGGACCGTCGCGCCGAGCGCGGTGAGGGTCTCGATGAGCACTGCAGTCTGGATCGTCATGTGGAGCGAACCGACGATGCGCGCGCCTTTGAGCGGCTGCGACGCGCCAAATTCCTGGCGCAGCGCCATCAGGCCGGGCATCTCGGTCTCGGCAATTTCGATTTCCTTGCGGCCGAAAGCGGCAAGCGCGATGTCCTTGACGATATAATCATTCGCGAGGTTGGCGCGGGTCAGGGTGTCGGCGGTCGTGGCCACGGGTGTATTCTCCGAAGGTGAAAGGTTGCGCAGCCCCTACCCCCGCGCGCGCCCAAAAGCAAATATAAAGAATTCTTTATATGTTGGCAGGATCAAGCGACACCGGTCTCGGTGGCGAGCAGGCGGGGGTCGATTCCTTCGGCTTTGAACGCGGTTTCCCAGCGCTCCTCGTTCGGGGTGTCGAACAGCAAGGCGTTGCTACCCGCCGCCGCGAACCAGCCATGGCAAGTCATTTCCTGGTCGAGCTGGCCGGCTTCCCATCCGGCATAGCCAAGCGCGATCAGCCAGCGCGACGGTCCGCGGCCCTTGGCGATGGCCTTCAACACATCGATCGTGCCGGTCATCGCATAACCAGCGTTGTTGGCGCCGACGATCCGAATCGTGTCCTGCCCGCCCCAATCTTCACTATGGAGTACAAAGCCGCGACCGGGCTCGGCCGGGCCGCCGTGGTGGATGACGCAATCGGGCGCGTCGCCGGGGTCGACCTCGAGCTGGCGAAGCAACCCGCGGAAGCGGATTCCTGCGCGAAGCTGGCCGATCCCGATTCCGACCGCGCCATTGTCGTCATGCACCGCCATCGCGATCACTGCATGGTCAAAGCGCGGATCAGCCATGCCGGGCATCGCCAGCAGCAGCTTGCCGGACAGGAAACGCGGGTCATCCATCGACTGGACGATGCGACGGCATGGCGCGACGGGCAAGTCTTGAGGCCGTCACTCGGGCAGCGTAGAGGCCGGTTCATCGAAAAAAGGAGACGAACAACATGACGATCAAGGTCGGCGACCGCCTGCCCGATGTGCCACTCGCCATTGCCACGGCCGAGGGCCCTCAGCCCACCACCACCGCCGAACATTTCAAGGGCAAGAAGATCGCCTTGTTCGCGGTCCCCGGGGCGTACACCCCGACCTGCTCGGCGCGGCATTTGCCGGGCTATGTCGACAAGGCCGGCGACTTTTCGTCGAAGGGCGTCGACGAGATCGCCTGCACCTCGGTCAATGACGCGTTCGTGATGGGCGCGTGGAACAAGGCGCAGGGCAGCGAGGACATCGTCATGCTGGCCGACGGCAATGGCGACTTCGCCGAAGCGCTCGGGCTGACGATGGACGGCAGCAAGTTCGGGATGGGCAAGCGCAGCCAGCGTTACTCGATGGTCGTCAACGACGGCGTGGTCGAGCAACTCAACGTCGAGGCCCCGGGCGAATTTTCCGCCTCGAGCGCCGAGACCATGCTCGGCCAGCTGTAACTCGTCGAAGCGCCGGTAAAATGCGACACGCGGCGGGAGCATAACGCCCCCGCCGCGCGTTACCCCCTCGCGTTCATATTGTGAGGAGTAACCCGCATGGCCACGACCAAGAAAACGACCACCACCCGTTCCAGCACCCGCACGCCGGCGCGCCGCAAGGCTGTGGAGCCCAGTTTCATTGCTTCGACCGAGCGCACGATCAAGAAAAACCCCTATGCCAGCGCGGCCGTCGCGACCGGCCTGATCAGCGCCATCGCCGGTGCTGCGGCCGGTTTCTTCGCGTGGAAGAAGAGCGGCAAGAGCTTCACCGACTTCAGCAACGACGTCGCGACCAGCGCCAAGGGCAAGGCCGCCGACGTGACCGAGCGAGTCAAGGACGGGCTGGCCGATGCCCAGACCATCGCCAAGGAGCAAGTGGCGAAGATCCGCGACGGGCTCGATTCAGGCAAGAGCCAGAGCGAGATCGCCGAAGAAGCGCTGAGCCTGAAAACGACCGGCGACAAGGGAACGACCTTCCCTCTCGATCCGGTGGTCGATAGCCAGATCAAGACCGGCGCCGTCAGCTACTAATCGCTGACCTTCGGGTCGAAATTAAGGGGAGCGAGCCGCATTGGCCCGCTCCCCTTTTCTGCGTCCAGCTTACCAGCCCTGCGTCTTGCCCGCGTTCTGCTTGTCGAGCCAGGCTTTGAGCGGGGCGAAATATTCGACCATCGCATTGCCCGACATCTGGCGCGTGCCGGTAAAGGCCTCGAGCGCGTCGGGCCACGGTTTGGACGCGCCCATTTCGAGCATCGCATTCAGCTTCGCGCCGACGTCCTTGTTACCGTAGAAGCTGCAGCGATGGAGCGGGCCTTTCCAGCCGGCCGCGTCGCATGCCGCCTTGTAGAATTGGAACTGCAGGACCCGCGCCAGGAAGTAGCGCGTATAAGGCGTGTTGCCGGGGATGTGGAACTTGGCTCCGGCATCGAAGCCATCGGCCGAGCGCGCAGTCGGCGGGGTGATGCCCTGATAATCTAGCCGCATCTTGGTCCAGGCATTGTTATAGTCGGCGGGCGCGATGGTGCCGTCAAAGATTCCCCAACGATAGCGATCGACCAGAAGTCCGAAAGGCAGAAACGCGACCTTGTCCATGGCCTGGCGAAGCAGCAGGCCGATGTCCTTGTCCGCGCTCGGTACGCGGCTGCGCGGAAGCAATCCGATCTGGACCAGATATTCGGGCGTGATCGACAGTGCGACCGCATCGCCGATGGCTTCGTGGAAGCCGTCATTGGCGCCGTTCAAGTACAGCGTCGGCTGGTTCTTGTAGGCACGCTGGTAATAATTGTGGCCGAGCTCATGGTGGATGGTAGTGAAATCGTCGCCATTGCGCTTGATGCACATCTTGATCCGGACATCGTCCTTATTGTCCAAATCCCACGCCGAGGCGTGGCACACGACTTCACGGTCCTTGGGCTTAAGGAACATCGAGCGTTCGTAGAACGTCTGCGGCAATGGCGCGAAGCCAAGGCTGGAGAAGAAGCCTTCCCCGGTCTTGACCATCTTCAACTCGTCATACTTTTTGGCGGCAAGCAAATCGGTCACATCGAAACCGAGATCGCCCGCCCCCTTGGGCGCGACCAACGGATAGATATTGCCCCATTCCTGGGCCCACATATTGCCCAGCAGGTCGGCGCGGATGGGGCCGTTAGCGGCTTGTATTTTATTGCCATATTTCTTGTTGAGCTGGCCGCGCACATAGGTGTGGAGCGCCATGTAGAGCGGCTTTACCTCCTGCCACAGCCGCTCGGTCTCGGCCGCGAACGCCTCCGGCGGCATGTCATAGCCCGAGCGCCACATCGCGCCGGTATCGGCAAAACCCAATTCCTTCGACCCGGCGTTGGCGATCCCGACCATGCGGGCATAGTCATTCTTCATCGGCGCGCCGACATTGTCGTGCCAACTGGTCCACATTTCGGAAAATTGCTTGGGCGAATGCTTAAGGTTACCCATTTCGGCTTCGATGTCCGATCCGTTGATCGGCTTGCCGTCCAGCGTGCCCTTGCCCTTGCCATAATCGGACTGCAGCTTAGTCGCGATGTTGTTGAGCTCGGTCGCCGCGCCCGGGGTGGTCGGCGCTGGAAGGACAATGCCATTGCGCAAGATGTCGAGTTTGCGCTTGGTGTCGTAGCTCAGCCCCTCGACCTGCGCATATTTGGCCGCCTCGATCGCATATTTGACGGTTTTCTCGGTGCCGATCGCGTTGATCTTGGCGGCGGCGGCATCGGTCGCGTCGGTGATGTTGGTGGCATTGTCCCAATTCACCAGGTTCGCTTCGACCGAATAGTCGAACAAATCCTTCTCTGCTGCGGCAATGAATGCATCGGCGGCAGCGGCGGTCAGCGCGGGCGCAGCAACCGGCACCTCGGCTGCGGCAATTACCGGCGTTTCGGCGACCATTGTATCGGTGGTCGTGGCACAACCGGCGAGCGCCAGCGCGAGCAACGAAACGGTGGGAGCAAGCATCTTCATGGGCGGGGGATCCTCATCCTGGGTCAGTGTTTTGTTGTTCGCGTAATGGGCGGATGCGCGTTCAACGCCCCGCTCGTCAAGACGCTCCAAAGAAGTCGGCGATGGCGGCGCCAAATTCGGTCTTGGTGACGCTCGACATGTGGGTACCGGGGACCGGCGCATAGGTTGCGTTGGGGAGCGCTTCGACCAAGCGGGGAGCGCTGCCATTGTCCTCATCCTCGGTGCCGCACAGCACGCAGGTCGGCATAGTGAAGGCGGCGAGCCACTTGGGATGCGCATCGGTGAAGGTCGGCAGCAACAGTTTCGCAGCCTCGAGATCGACCTTCATCGTCTTCATGAACTGGATCGCGAGCCAGTGCGGATCGCCGCGACTCGAGGTATCGACATTGGCGATTGCGTCGAGGAAGAAATGCTTGCGTCGGAGCCAGCCAGTGAGCCCCTCGAGCCCCATCCCGGCAAGGATCGCGCGGCGCGGCGTAAGCCCCTCGCCGACCGCTTGGACGATCGTGCGCGCGCCGAGCGAGAAACCGCCGAGGTCGTAATCGACAAGGTCAAGGTAGGCGACAAGTTCGGTCAGGTCGCGGCCAAGGATGCCATCGTGGTAGAGCGCAGGATCGTGCGGCTTGCCGCTCAATCCATGCGCGCGCAGATCAGGCATGATTACGCGGAAACCCGCCTCGACCAGTCGTTCCGCCGCACCGAATTTGATCCAGTTGGTAACGCCGTCAGAGAACAGACCATGGACGAGCACAACCGCCCGCCCCTCCCCCAGTTCGCGATAGGCGAGATCGACTCCGTCCGACGCGGTCCAGTGGTGGATAGTGGGTTCGGTCAACGCTGCTCCTCACCCGCCGCGCGCCAGCGGTCGACCAACTTTGGATATTCGTCCGAGCGCATGCGCGGGAGGCTGGTCGTGTCGAGCCACGCTTCGTGGATGCTCTCGACGCCGAAGTGGCTGCCCGGCTTGAACCGCGACGGATCGTCGAATGCGGCGACGGTGAGGTCCATCTTTTCGGTGCCGGTCTTGTAGCGAAACCCAAGCGAGGTGCCGCACTTGGCGCAATAGGGGCGCTGCGCGATGGCCGAACTTTGATACCAATCGGGCTCATGGCTCCAGCGGACGTCGGCCTGCTCGACATTCTTCATCGCCAGGCTGACATTTCCGCTCGCTCGCTGGCACATCCGGCAGTGGCAGAGATAGGCCTCATCGCTGTCGATCGCGGCCTCGAAGCGAATTCGACCGCACGCGCACCCGCCGGTCATCTTGTCCGTCATTGTCGCCCCCTTTCACTGGCAATCATTGCGCGGCTAAAGGATAGCATGTCCAGCGGCCGCGCCGGAACCGGCCTATCATTCGTCCGGCGGAGAAAAAAATGTATCGCATCCTGCCAATCTTGAGCGCTGCGGAAGTGGGGCAATGCCGCGATATCGCGGCCGCTGCGAAGTTTGCCGATGGTCGAATCACCAATCCGCATAATGTGGCCAAGAACAATGAGCAGATGCACGACCCCGGTGCTTATCAGCAAAGTTCGGACCTTCTCCGGGCGGCGGTGATGCGGTCGCGGGAGTTCATCGATTTTGCATTTCCAGTGTCCTTGGCGCCGCCGCTGATCACGCGGTACCAACCGGGCATGAAATATGGCGCTCACGCCGACGCCGCGTTCATCCAGCTGCCCAAGATCAGTATCCGAAGCGATCTTAGCTGTACCATCTTCCTCAGCGATCCAGCGTCTTATGACGGCGGCGAGCTCAAGGTTCGGCTTGGCGACGGCGAATTGAGTTTCAAACTGAAGCCGGGTGAAGCGATTTTCTATCCGTCGGATAGCCTCCACCAGGTTGTCCCCGTGACAAGGGGCGAACGTCTGGTCGCGATCACCTTCATCCAGAGCCGGATTCAGGATCCGATCCGCCGCAACCTGTTATTCGAGCTCAACGAAGTCGCGGCGCTTGAGGGTCTCAAGATGGCGCACGAAAATTACAGCCGACTCCAGCTGGTTCAGCAAAGCCTGCTCCGCCACTGGAGCGACATGCCGTAAGGCGGTCGAGCGCTATTGAGGGGCGCCAGCGGGGGTTGGCGGCATCGACACGTGCTCGGCAATGATCTTCCACCTGCCATCCTTCTGGCGCTGGAAGACGTCGGTGAAGCGTGCGCTGACCATTGGCCGGGCAGCGCCGGCCTCGACCGTGAACCGCTCGATGCCAGAGCTGACGAAGGCGTCGGGGCCGACCAATTGAATATGGCGACTCGCGACCTGGTAATCGGCTGGTTTCATGCTGACGAAAGTTTTCGCCCAGCCCGACTGGATCTTGCGGTCGGAGCTGGGTTCGACCGTGGCAGCATCGATCATCACGGCGCGGTCGGCATATTGATCCATGATCGTGCCCAGATCGCCGCTCGTGAAGGTTGCTTCGGCGGCGGCAGCAATCTGCGCCGCCTGAGCTTCGGTAACGGGCGGGTTGGTGCCTGCGGGTTGCTGACACCCGGCGAGCGCGGGCAGGATGGCGACGATGATCGCGTAGCGCATTTGACTATACTCCCTCTGTTGCCGGCCACATTAGTCGCTTAAGCTGGCAACCGCCAAGGCCGCACGGGGCAAAACGATGTATCGACTGTTCGAGTTGCTCAATGCCGATCAAGTGGCCCGGCTGCGTGAGATTGCACGCGGCGCGACCTGGGTCGACGGGCGGATCACCAACCCGACCAACACCGGCAAGAAGAATGAGCAGATCAAGGACGGTGCGGCGCGCCAGGAAAGCGGGAAAATCCTTGCCGAAGCGCTCGGCGCAAGCATGGTTTTCAACGATGTGGCGCTGCCGGTTGCCGTGGCGCTACCGTTGCTTAGCCGATATTCGCCGGGGATGGGTTATGCGCTGCACGGCGACAATGCCTATCTCGCGCTCGGCAATCTGACGATCCGCAACGATCTGGCGTGCACCATCTTCCTCGCCGATCCGGCCAGTTACGACGGCGGCGCTCTGGTGATCCATTCGGGCGATGTGCAAGCCTCGTTCAAGCTGCCCGCCGGCCATGCGATCCTCTATCCCGCCAACACTCCGCACGAGGTCGAGCCGGTCACGCGCGGCGAGCGGCTGGCGGCGTTCACTTTTATCCAAAGCCGGATCGCCGACCCGGCGCGACGCGCAACGGTGACCGAATTGGGGACAATCGCACGCTGCGAACGCGAGCGGATCGACCCTGCGGCGCATGCGCGGCTGCTGGTCATGCAGCAGAATTTGCTGCGCGAATGGGGCGACGCGCCTTAAGCGGCTTTTTGAAGGTGGCGACGGCCAAGCAGTTCGGCGATTTGCACTGCATTCAGGGCGGCGCCCTTGCGGAGATTGTCACTGACCACCCAGATACTGAGGCCGTTATCGACTGTCGGGTCTTCGCGCACGCGGCTGACGTAGGTGGCATATTCGCCGACACATTCGACCGGGGTGACATAGCCTCCATCCTCGCGCTTATCGACCAGCATGATGCCCGGCGATTCGCGCAGGATACGCTGGGCGTCGGCGGCCGAAATCTCGTCTTCGAACTCGATGTTAATTGCTTCCGAATGGCCGACAAACACCGGCACCCGGACGCAGGTCGCGCTGACCTTGATCTTGGAGCCGAGGATCTTCTTGGTTTCGACCACCATCTTCCATTCCTCCTTCGTCGAACCATCGTCGAGGAAATCGTCGATGTGGGGAATGACGTTGAACGCGATCTGCTTGGTGAACTTGACCGGCGAATTTGAGTCGCCGACGAAGATGTTGCGGCTCTGCTCGAACAGTTCGTCCATCCCTGCCTTCCCCGCGCCCGAGACCGACTGATAGGTGGCGACGACGACCCGCTTGATGGTCGCGGCGTCGTGCAGCGGCTTCAACGCGACGACCATCTGCGCGGTCGAGCAATTGGGGTTGGCGATGATATTCTTCGCGCGATAGCCGTCGATCGCCTCTGGATTGACCTCGGGGACCACCAGCGGGACGTCGGGGTCCATCCGGTAAAGCGAACTATTGTCGATCACCGTGCAGCCGGCGGCGGCGGCGCGCGGGGCGTGGGCGCGGCTGACCTCGGAGCCGGCAGCGAACAAGGCGAGATCCCAGCCCTCGAAATCGAAATGCTCGATATTGTGGACCTTCAACTCCTTGCCGCTGTCGCCAAGGTCGATGATCGTCCCGGTCGAACGCGGACTCGCGACTGCGGCAATCTCGTCATAAGGAAATTGCCGCTCGACCAGGATGTTGAGGATTTCCCGACCGACATTGCCGGTGGCGCCGACGACGACGACCCGATAGCCCATGATGCTTCCCAACTTGATCTTAGAGTGAGCCTTGCACCTAGGTATGAAGGCTGCAAAGTCAACGCTTGGCGGGCGTTGGGAGGCGGAGAGTTTGCGCAGTGAATGGTTGAATTGGCGCCTCCTGATGGCGGTCGCGTCGCTGTTGCTGGTGTTCGGACTGAAGGGCGCGCTGATCGCCCCGCCTACCCCGCCCAGCAGGATCGCGGCGGGCGACTTCGACACCCGGCGGGCGGTTGCGCGGCTGGCGCGGATTCTCGGCGACCAGCGGCCGCACCAGGTCGACAGCGCCGCCAATGACGCGGTCCGCCTGGCGTTGATGGCCGAGCTTCGCGGCGTCGGGCTCGACCCAAAGGTGCGAAGCGCAATGAATTGCAACACCACCACGCAGTCGCGCGTGGTCGGCTGCGCGATGACCCGCAACATCGTCGCCTCGCTCGGCCCAACGAGCGGCAAGCGCCTGCTGCTCAACGCGCATTATGACAGTACCCCGACCGGGCCGGGCGCGTCGGACGACGGGCTTGGAGTCGCGGCGCTGATCGAGGTGGCGGCGATCCTGCGCGCTTCCCCCCCGATGCGGCCGGTGACTTTCCTGTTCAACGAGGGCGAGGAGTTTGGCTTGAACGGCGCGCGCGCATTCGTCGCGCATGA
>JBKJUB010000073.1:0-2864 GCA_046590765.1 Sphingomicrobium sp.
AACATCCGCAACGCCAAATTCGCCGAGGATGAAGCGCCGATCGAGGCGGATTGCAGCTGCCCGAGCTGCGCCGATTACAGCCGGGCCTATGTCCATCACCTCGTGCGTTCGGGCGAAATCCTCGGGTCGATGCTGATGACCGAACATAACCTTTGGTTCTATCAACGGCTAATGCAGGGCCTGCGCGAAGCGATAAGCGAGGGCCGGTTTGTTTCTCATGCCGCAGCCTTCCTCGATCGCTATCGGATGCGTCATGGGTGAGCGGCTGTCGACACTGCTGGCGGACCGATGGGGTTGGCTCGCAGTCGCAGCGGTGGCGACAATTTTTCTGTTGCTCCATCCGATTGGCTTCACCGGTGGCGGGGCCGACGACGCCCGCTATCTGGAGGCTGCGCGATGCTGGGTTGCGCAAGGCCACATGTGCCTGCCCGACAATCACTGGGCGACCCGCTGGCCAGCGCTGGCACCGATCGCGCTGGGGATCGGGCTGCTGGGCGAGGGGCGAACGAGCATCGGTCTGGGCACGCTGGCGGGGTGGATCGCGTCGATCGCCCTGATCGGACTGCTTGGACGAACTTGGTTCGACCGCGCCACCGGCCTGCTCGCCGCGGCGCTCTTCGCCTCGATCCCGTTGGTGTCGGCCTGGGCGACCCAGCCCTCGGTCGACCTGATCGAATTGGCCTTCCAGCTGGGCGCGCTGGTCTTGGCGACATTGGCTTATCGCCGACATTCGGCATTGCTCGCGACGGCGGCAGGAATCGCGGCGGCGCTGGCAGTTCAGTCGCGGGAGACTAGTCTGATCTTCTGTGGCGTCGCAGCGCTAGCCTGGCTGTTCCTCAACAAACAGCGGCGCTCGATATTGCTTTGGGCGCTGGTCGGATTCGGCGGAGCGATGGCGCTGGAGTTGGTGGCTTACGCCGTCGCGACCGGCAATCCGCTGGCGCGCTATCGGCTATCGCTCGGCCACGTCGCGATCGCGTCGCCAGAGCTCAAGCCGTGGGTCGATACCAGCAAAAGCCCGTTGCTCAACCCCGACTATGTCGCCGGTTGGAAGCGGGCGATGGGGATCGAGCTGTGGTGGCCGATCGATCCGTGGCTCAATCTTGTCGCCAGCCCAACTATTGGCTTGTGGCTGCTCGCGGCGATCGGGCTGGGAATAATGGGCAAGGGCAACGGCCGGACAACGGCGGGCCGGGTCGGGCTGGCAGCCGGGCTGGTGGCGCTGCTGCTGGTCTATGTGCTCGCGGTGGATCCCAAGCCACGCATCTTCCTGCTTGCAGCGGCGGCGGCGGTGCTGGTGATCGCCTGGTCGACGACCGGCTATGTTCGCCGGGGGAAGGAGTTGGTCCCGCTCGCGGTGGTCGGTTTGCTGTTCGCTTTTGGTGCCGTGGTGATCGTCAAATTGCCCGATACCAAGTTAATCGAGTCAGCCGGCCGGGAATGGATCGCGGCTTACCCCGAACAGATTGAAAGCGATTCGCGGACAGTCGGGGCGCTGACCCTGTTGCCCGAGGCTCGCGCGCTGCCGCCAGTCGGATCGCGCCGACCGTTGCGGCTGGTGATCGCAACCACCGATTGCGCTACCTTGGCGGCGGGGCGAGCGACGGTGGTCGCCGAGCAGCGGAGCAGCGCCGGGACGCTGTGCCTGGTCAATCCGACGAAGAATTGAACCCGACCGACAGGAAGCCCGGCAGCGGGCCGTTCCAACTGTCGTCTTCCACTTCGGCCGCAACCGGCTTGGGGGCTGGCTTGGGAGCGGGGCGAGGGGTGGACTTTGGTTCGGGCGTTCGGGCCTCGCGGACGGGCTCGGGCGCTTTGGTTTCGCGGACTGGCTCGGAACGCTTTTCGCGCGGCGCCGGTGCCGACTTGGCCTTCGGCGCACGATCGCGGCGCCGGGCTTCGGCCTGAACCTCGGCAGCTGGTTCGGCGGCGGCTTCGCCGGCACCGAAGCGCGCCAGCTTCATCCCGGTCAATTTCTCGATATTCGCCACCGCTTCGCCGTCAGCGGACGTGGCCAGCGTGTAGGCGATCCCGGTCATCCCCGCGCGGCCGGTGCGGCCGATGCGGTGGATATAATCGTCGGGCTGCCACGGCACATCGAAGTTGATGACGTGACTGACGCCCTTCACATCGAGCCCGCGCGCCGCGACGTCGGAGGCGACCAGGACGGTGACATCGCCGGTCTTGAAGCGGTCGAACTCGGCGATCCGGCTCGACTGGTCCATGTCGCCCTGGATCTGGCCGACGGCGAAGCCCGAGCGCTTGAGGCTGGTGTAGACCTCGCGGACGGTGACCTTCTTGTTGCAGAAGATGATCGCATTCTTGAAGCCGGGTTCGCGCAGGATCTGGCGCACCGCGTCGCGCTTTTTGGGGCCAGTGGTGATGACCAGCTTCTGCGCGATGTTGACGTTGGCGGTGGCCGGCCGCGCGACCTCGATCGTCTTGGGATCGTTCAAAAACTTGTCGGCCAGTTTCTTGATCGGCGGCGGCATGGTGGCCGAGAACAGCAAGGTCTGGCGATTGCGCGGAAGCTTGGAACAGATTTCCTCGATATCCGGGATGAACCCCATGTCGAGCATCCGGTCGGCCTCGTCGATCACCAGCAGGCTGCAATCGTTGAGCATGATCTTGCCGCGGCCGAACAGGTCCATCAGCCGGCCCGGGGTGGCGATCAACACGTCGACGCCCTTTTCGAGCGCCTTCACCTGGTCGCCCATCTGCACGCCGCCGATCAGCAGGGCCATCGAGAGCTTGTGGTTCTTGCCATATTTGACGAAATTCTCGGCGACTTGCGCGGCGAGCTCGCGGGTCGGCTCGAGGATCAGGCTGCGCGGCATGCGGGCGCGAGTGCGGCCCTCGGCGAG
>JBKJUB010000023.1:0-4029 GCA_046590765.1 Sphingomicrobium sp.
GTCCGGACGGTCGCCGCGCGGGCCGCCGCGCTCACCACGATCACGGTCGCTGCGCTCGGACCGGCGCATCATCGCCGACGGGCCATCCTCATGCGCATCGACGCGGATGGTCATGTACCGGATGACGTCTTCGTTGATCCCGGTCTGGCGCTCAAGCTCGGCCACCGCCGCCGCAGGGGCGTCGATTTCGAGCATGACATAATGCGCCTTGCGGTTCTTGGCGATTCGGTAAGCGAGGCTTTTGAGGCCCCACGTTTCGGCCTTGACGACCTTCCCACCATTGTCGGTGAGAATCTTGGTAGCGTTTTCCGCACTCGCATCGACCTGGGCCTGGGCCAGATCCTGACGCGCTAGGAAAACATGCTCGTAAAGCGGCATGTTGTTCTCATCTGTTGGCCGATTGCTGACGTCGCACCGTGCGAGCGCCCCTCCGGCTTTCGTTCAAGTTAAATGCCGCCAAGCGAACCCGGCGGCTGGTGGCCCATTGCCGCATGACGGCGGAAATGGCAAGTCCCGAGCATGGCGACGCAGCTTCATCCGACCCCGGCAACCGATCCCTTGGACGGGATGAGCCTTCCGGGCTGGCTGTATCACGACGAGGAGTTCCTCGCCGCCGAGAATAACGCCTTCCTTCGCGCTGCGCCGCAGGTGGTTTGCCATGAGAGCGAAATTGCAATGCCGGGCGATTGGCGCAGCCTTGAATATCTTGGCGAGAGCGTGATCGTCATTCGCGGGGACGATGGCGAAGTTCGAGCCTTCGCCAATGTCTGCCGCCATCGCGGGTCGCGGTTGGTCGACGGGACCGGCGGATGCGCCAAGGTGCTGACCTGTCCGTATCATGCCTGGTCGTACAGCCGGGCTGGCGATCTGGTCGGGGTGCCGCACCGGGCGGAATATCCGGGGCTCGATCCCGCGCAGCTCGGATTGGCGCCGGTCGCGTTGGAGCCGTGGCACGGCTTCCTGTTCGTGACGTTGGAGCCCGGAGCGCCGTCGGTGGCCGAGATGATGGCGCCATACGAAGCCGAGGTCGCGCCGTACCGGTTCGAGGAATTGCGGGCGATCGGGCGGGTGACGTCGCGGCCGCGCGCGCTTAACTGGAAGACCATTGCCGACAATTATTCGGACGGCCTGCACATCCCGATCGGCCATCCAGGGCTGACGCGCTTGTTCGGGCGGTCGTACAAGATCGAGGCGCGCGAGTGGGTCGATCGGATGGAGGGCGAGCTTCGCGACGACGTGTCGGACAATGTCAGCGAGCGGGCCTATCAGCATTTCCTGCCCGAGGCTGCGCATCTGCCGCCGTCGCATCGCAAGAAATGGCTTTATTACAAGCTGTTCCCCAACGTCGCGTTCGACATTTACCCCGACCAGGTCGACTTTATGCAATTCCTGCCAGTCAGCGCGACCGAGACGGTGATCCGCGAGATCAGTTACGCGCTCCCCGATGATCGCAGGGAGATGCGCGCGGCGCGTTACCTCAACTGGCGCATCAACCGGCGGGTCAACGACGAGGATACCGAGCTGATCGCGCGGGTCCAGGCCGGGATGGGTTCGGCCAGCTATGTTGCCGGGCCGCTGGGGACGAGCGAAGTCTGCCTTCGGTCATTCGCGCAAAAGCTGCGGCGGTTTATTCCACAGGCACGGCTGGATCGGTCGCCACCACCGGGCTGGAGCCGCGCGCGCGCTTGATCAGGTGGACGAGGACCCCGGTCCCAACCAGTGCGAACGAGAGCAAGAACGACGTGCTCCCCGACCCGTAGAAAGCGAACAGAACGAAGGCGATACCGATTGTCGCGGCGATGGTCGTCGTCGCTCGGCGATCCTTGATCGCGGCGGCGATGGTCGCGGCGGCATAGAGGTAGAGCACTGCGTCGGATGCTAGCAAAGTGATGAAGGTGAACAGCCCGGCGGTTCCCTTGCTGGCGTTGAGCAGCAGCAATGACGAAGACAGGCCGACTCCGGTGATCAGCGCGAGGTAAGGCGCGTTGTAACGATTGGTGCTGGCGAAAGCCCGCGGCACGTCGCCGCGCAGGGCCATCGAATAGAGCGTCTCCCCCACCGCCAGCGTCGCCGGGATCAGCGCGCCGATCGCGCTGATGGCGATCGCACCGGCGGCTGCCAGTGCGGCGCCCTCGCCCCAATGCGCGGCAATGGCGTTGGCGAACGGCGCGCTCGACCTGGCGATCTCGCTATTGGGGACGATCAAGCTGAGCGAAACCGTCGTCGCGAGATAGATGACCGCGACGAGGGCAACACCGATCAGCAGGCCGCGCACGAGGTTGCGCTTCGGATCGCGGATTTTGCCGACCGGCGACATCGCAAACTCGAATCCGGTCAGCGCGAACAGGCACAATGCCGCCGCCGTGGCGACATTGCCAAGCGTCGCCGGGGGCTGATCGATCGCCTGGACCGGCTGACCCTGCGCAAACAGCAAGGCGGCGATCGTGATCACCGCGAGGAGCGGAAACAGCCGAATCAAAACCGTCACCAGGGTGAATTCACCAACCACTCGAACGCCGCGCAAGTTGAGCGCGAGGATGGCGAGCATCGAACCAAAGGCGATCAACAGATCGTGCCCGCCGAGCGCCGGGAAGATCCGCGTGAACGAGGTCGCTACCGCTAGCCCGACGGCCGGCGTTCCGATCCACGTCGCGCACCAGGTCATCCAGGTGACCAGGAATCCAACCGTCAGGCCAAGCTCTTGCTCGACATAGGCCTGCAGCCCGCCGCCTTCAGGGCTGACAATCCGCGACGCGCAATAAGCGATGGCCATGACGCCTATTCCGCTTACCAGCCAGCCGATCGGGACACTCGCTCCCAATGGTGCGAGCGACACCGGCAGCAGGAAGATGCCGGTGCCGATGATGCTGCCGATGACCAAGGACAGGGTCATCCACGGCCCGAGCATCCGCTGGCTGGCTTGTTGTCTCATTCATCCCCCAAAGGCTTGGCAGGCACGCGCGAGCGGCCTAGTCCGCGCGGCGAACGCTAGAGCAACAGGAGCATCAATGCGCGCCTTTATTTTTCCCGGACAAGGTAGTCAGGCCGTCGGCATGGGCGCCGCGCTTGGCGATGCGAGCCGAGCAGCCCGCGATGTGTTTGAGGCTGTGGACGAGGCGCTCGGTCAGAATTTATTCCGCCTGATGCGCGAGGGGCCGGAGGATGCGCTCAAACTGACCGAAAATGCCCAGCCGGCGATCATGGTGCATGCGCTGGCGGTATTCGCCGCGCTGACTCGCGAGGGCGGGGTGAGCCTGGAGAAAGCGGCGCAGTTCGTCGCCGGACACAGCCTTGGCGAATATTCGGCGTTGTGCGCGGCGGGATCGTTCGACCTCGCCACGACGGCCAAATTGCTCAAGCTTCGCGGGAAGGCGATGCAAGCCGCCGTTCCGGTGGGCATTGGCGCGATGGCGGCGCTGCTGGGGGCGGATCTTGAGCTGGCGCAGAAGATTGCCGACGCGGCGGCGCAAGGTGAAGTGTGTACCGTCGCCAACGACAATGACCCGAGCCAGGTCGTCATTTCGGGCCACAAGGCCGCGATTGACCGGGCGATCGAGATGGCCAAGGACATGGGCGCCAAGCGCGCGCTTCTGCTGCCCGTGTCGGCACCGTTCCACTGCCCGCTGATGCAACCCGCCGCCGACGCGATGGCCGAGGCGCTTGGGCGCACCGAGATCCACGCACCGGCGATCCCGCTTTACGCCAACGTCACCGCCGCCCCCGCCGCCGACCCCGACCGCATCCGCGACCAACTGGTCGAACAGGTCACCGGCATGGTCCGCTGGCGGGAAAGCGTCGTCAACATGGCGGCAGCGGGTGTCGACGAATTTGTCGAGCTCGGCGGCAAGGTGCTCGGCCCGATGGTCAAGCGTATTGCGCCCGATGCGATGGTGACCAGCCTGGTGACAATCGAGGACATCGAGGCGCTGGCCAAGGAGATTGCATGATGTTTGACCTGACCGGGATGACAGCATTGGTAACCGGAGCGAGCGGCGGTCTCGGGAGCTCGATCGCCAAGACACTTGCGGC
>JBKJUB010000132.1:0-2684 GCA_046590765.1 Sphingomicrobium sp.
CGCAGCCCTGAAGAAGCCGATTTGCAGGCGCAGGGCGTCGACGTGATGGCGCAGATGTTCGAACGCGACACGGCGACCTTCACCGAGGAGTTCGACCCCAATGCCGAGCCGGGCGAATTGCCCAAGGAAGAGGGTGACGACGCCGCTTCCGAAGCGCCGGCCAAGGTCGAAGCCGACGCCGAGCCTGAGGCTGAGGCTCCTGCTGAGGACGAGACTCCGACCGAGGCTTAACAGCTTCGATCGACCAACCAAGCGAGGGCCGCTGGACGTCAGTCCGGCGGCCCTTTGCGTTTGCGCCGAACGGTTGGTCGCATTGCGGAACAGCGGATCGCGGCGACCGTTTATCCGGTGTCGAGCGAGGGGATGACGAGGAGGCGAGTAATGAGCACCGAGAATAATCAGGAAAACACCGGCCAGTCGGGCATCGACCAGGAAACCGAGCGCCGCAATCGCGAGAATGAAACCGGCCAGCAGGCTCAGCAGCCGGAGTCGGGCCAGACCCAGCAGCAGCAGCCCCAGGCGGGTCAGCAGCCACAGCCTGAGTTCGGCCAGTCCGAAACGATGACCAAGCCGGACGACAATTTCACCGCCGACAAGCAAGGTAGTGAGGGCGGATCGGGCTTCGTCGGATCGTCCGAAGACAAGTCGAGCGATTATCTGACCAAGGGCGAGCAGGACTTCGCCCCCGAAGGCCAGGGCGCCAGCAACGCCGGCGGATCGGACATCGAAAACGGCCAGTCGACCAACATCGACGCGACCCTCGACGATGGCGCCGACACCAGCCAATAAGTCGATTAATCAATGAGTTAGCGCCGCGCCTCAATTCAGGGCGCGGCGTTTTCTATGCTTCGGCGGGGACGAGCATCTTGGCTTCGCGGGCAATCATCGGGGCGAAGCTGGGGCGTGACAGGATAGTCGTGGTGAAGCTGATCACGCGGGGGTAGCGCGACGGATCAATCGCCAGATTCATGTGGCGGAAGTTAGCGAACGGGCTGGCAACGGAAATGTCGGCCAACGTCAGCCGGTCGCCGACCAGGTAGCCGCTGTCGGGGATCACGCCCTCAAGGTAATCGAGCAGGCCAGGAAGGTCATCGCGCTCGGCAGCATCGGCGGCGGCGAGATCGCCTTCGCGACCGAGGAAGCGCGGAGCGACGACACGGTTGAAAAACATCTTGGCGCCGCATGCGAACAGCAGGGTATCCGACCATTCGTCGAACCAGATCACCTTGCCGCGTTGCTGCGGGTCGCTCGGGATCAGCGACGGTTCGGGATATTTCGCCTCAAGATAATGGATGATCGCCGAGGAATCGGCGAGCGCATAGTCGCCATCGACCAGCGCCGGCATCTTGCCGAACGGGCTGGCGGCGCGGAACTCGGGGTTGGGGTCGCCGATCCCGACCGGGCGGAGCTCGATGTCGATGCCCTTTTCAGCGCAATATGCCGCAGCTTTGCGAACGAATGGCGAGATGGTCGAACCGTAAAGGATCATTGCAAATACTCCCGTGGAAGGGCGGTCGGTAAAGCCCCAAAGGTCGCAAAAGACTTAGGGTTAGCGACCATTTTTCCTATTTACCGAATGCGGTAATAGTCCGCCACGCGGTCGAGCGCGAGGGTCAGCACCAACTTGCCCGCCCGCGCCGGCCAGCCAAGCGCGGTTTCGGCATCGCGCATCCCCTCCCCGCCGCACACGATCCGCCACAAGATGTCGGCCAGCCCCGGCCCGGCGGCGTCGATCGCTTGCGTGAAGCGCGCCTTGGCGTCGATCTGCGACCCGCTGAGGTCGGGTGCCAGAGCAGCACCGCCGCGACCGCGGGCGACTGGCGCTGCATCCCACGCCATCGTCACTCGCTGACCCAACTGTCCGCGCTCATAATCAAACCGCAATCGCTCGCCAGCGTCGAATTGCCGCTGGGTGAGGTGCCCGCGCGCCAACAGCCAGCCGAGCGGGGATTCGGCAAGGTTGACCGTCACCGATCGCGCCGGCCGTGTTCTGGTCACGGCATTGGCGGGCGTGTCGCGATCGCGCGGATCGAGGGTGCGCTCGCTAAGCAATCGGCGATTTGAATGCATGTGTTGGCCCCTGCCCCGAGTCGTTTTCCTATTGCCACAACGGCAAATCTGTAGGACAGCGAAAAACCACATGGGTTCGCTCGGAGACCGACATGATCACTCGCATTCGCGAAGTTCGCCGCGCCAAGAAGATGACCCTCGACGATGTTGCCAAGGCGTGCGTCCCCCCGACCACCCCGCAAACCGTTGGTCGGCTGGAGACGGGAACGCGCACCGTGTCGATCGGCTGGCTCAACCGCATCGCCGCCGCCCTGGGGGCCGATGCCGCCGACCTGGTGAGCAATCCCGACAACAACGAGATCAAGGTGGTCGCGATCCTCGGCGCCAACGGCCACGCCAACGCACCGCGCAAGGCAATTCTGGTGGTCCCGCCCAAGCCTACCGCGGGACTGGTCGGGGTGACGGTCGCGGCAAGCATCGGCGATTATCGCGCGGGCGATGAAATCTGGTGCGAACCGCTCGAGCCCGAGCATTATGGCCGCGCGCTCAACCGCGACGTGATCCTCCCCCGCCCCGCCGGCCGCTTCCTGTTCGGCCGGCTGATCGGCCGCGAAGGCAACAAGCTGCAGCTGCTCCCCCCGGGTGCGGGTGGCCGCCAGCAAGTGGTGACCGAT
>JBKJUB010000027.1:0-3398 GCA_046590765.1 Sphingomicrobium sp.
TCGGCAAAGGCCGACACCGGCACCACCGCCACCCCGGCCTGCTCGACCGCAATTTTGGCGAACGCCTCATCGCCGAGCACAATCCCCGACGCCGCCAGGTCGACGATCAGGAAGTAAGTCGCGGCGCTCGGCAGGACCTTGTAGCCCACCGCCTCGAGCCCCGCGCTCATCGTGTCCCGCGCCCGCGCAAATTTCTGCCGCATCGGCACCAGCCACTCGTCTCCCTCGGCCAGCCCGAACGCCACCGCCGCCTGCAAATTCGGCGCGCTGGCGAAGGTCAGGAACTGATGCGCCCGCGCTGCAAGCGTCGCCAGTTCGGGCGCTGCCGCGATCCAGCCGATCTTCCACCCGGTAAGCGAAAAAATCTTCCCCGCCGACCCGCATTTGAGCGTCCGCTCGGCCATCCCGGGAAGCGCGGCCAGCGGCACGAACTGCTGCCCGTCCATCAGCAAATGTTCCCACACCTCGTCGCTGATCACGATCAGGTCATGCTCGCGCGCGACGCTCGCCACCGCCTCCAATTCGGCGGCATCGAACAAACGCCCGGTCGGATTGTGCGGGTTGTTGAGAACGATCGCTTTGGTCTTGGAAGTCACCGCCTCTGCCAATGCGTCGCGCTCGATGAGCCATCCCGGCGGCTGCAGTGCCACTTCGCGCACCACCCCGCCCGCGCGCCGGATCAATGGCGCGTAAGCATCGTAAGCCGGCGTCATCACGATCACTTCGTCGCCCGCACTGACAGTCGCCAAAATTGCCGCCGCCAGCGCCTCGGTAGCGCCCGAGGTGACGCACACCCCTTCGGCCCCGGTGTCGACGCCATGATGCCTCGCATAATGGCTCGCCACCGACTCGCGCAGCACCGGCAACCCGCGCGACGGCGCATATTGGTTCGAGCCTTCCATCAGTGCCCGCGCGGCCGCGTCAAGAATCGCCTCGGGCCAGCCAAAGTCGGGAAACCCCTGCCCCAGATTGACCGCCTTATGCTCGGCGGCGGCGAGGCTCATCCGCTCGAACACGCTAGTCGCCATCGTCTCGTAGAGGGGGTTCATTCGATTCCTAACGCGTGGATTTCATCATCTTTGTAACCAAGTTCCGCCAGTAACTCGCGCCCGTCCTCGCCTTCGCGGCGCGGCAATACTGGCGCATGCGGCTCTACCCCCGAAAAGCGCGGCGCTGGCATTGGCTGGATCACCTCGCCGACAGCCGCGAACGTCCCCCGCGCGACATTTTGCGGATGCGCCGGCGCCTCGTCCATGTCGAGCACCGGTGCGACGCAGGCGTCGGTCCCGGCGAAACGCTCAACCCACTCGTCGCGGCTGCGCGTCGCCACGGCGCGCGCGACATCCGCCTGCCCCGCCGTTACCGGCAGGCCGAGCCCGTCGAGCAACGCCGTTACGAACTGCGGCTCGATCGCCCCGAGCGCAACGAAGCGGTCGTCGGCGCAGCGGTAGCAGCCGTAAAGCGGCGCGCCGCCGTCGAGCAGATTGCCGCCGCGCCCGCCGCCCCACACCCCCGCCGCCTTCATCCCGTAGATCAACGCCCCGGTCAGTGCCGCGCCGTCGCTCATCGCCGCATCGATCACCTGGCCCACCCCGCCGCGCTGCACATCGAGCAACGCCGCTACCATCCCGAACGCCAGCATCATCCCGCCACCGGCATAATCGGCAACCAAATTCATCGGCGGACGCGGCGGGCGGTCGGGTTCGCCCATGCCGTGGAGCAAGCCGGTCAACGCGAGATAATTGATGTCATGCCCGGCGACGCTCGCCAGCGGGCCATCCTGCCCCCAGCCGGTAATCCGGCCGTAAACCAGTTTGGGATTGTCCGCTTGAAGCACCTCTGGCCCAAGCCCGAGCCGCTCCATCACCCCGGGCCGATAGCCTTCGATCAGCCCGTCGGCGCTCGCCGCCAGGCGCCGCACCACCGCGCGATGGTCGTCGCGCTTGAGGTCGAGCGAAATCGACCGGCGATTGCGCAACAGCGGATCATTCGGCACCCCGATCATCCCCGCGCGCTCGATGCGGATCACCTCCGCCCCGTGATCGGCCAGCATCATCGCCGCGAAGGGCCCGGGGCCAAGCCCGGCCATCTCGATGATCGTCAATCCGGAAAGCGGGCCAGTCATGACGCGAGGCTTAGCGACGGATTGCCAAGCCGCAAGGGTGCGCTAGGCTGCCCGCATGATCGTCGCCACCGACCGCTCCTTGTTCAACGAGGATCATCACGCCTTTCGCGATACCGTGCGCAAGGTGCTCACCAATGTCATCGCCCCGCGCATGGACGCGCATGAGGCCGACGGCATGGTCGAGCGCGAGGCGTGGGCCAAGGTCGGCGCGGCCGGGCTGCTGTGCCCGCAAGTCCCCGAAGCCTATGGCGGCCCCGGGCTCGACTTCGCCTTCAACGCCATCGTCGGGGAGGAATTGAGCTACATGGGCTCGGCCGCCGGCTTCACCCTGCAGTCGGACATCGTCGCCGATTATCTCGTCCATTACGGTAGCGAGGAGCAGAAGAAGCGTTTCCTCCCCGGAATGGTCGCCGGAGCCACGATCAGCGCCATCGCCATGACCGAGCCCAATGCCGGCAGCGACCTGCAGGGGATGAAGTCGATTGCGCGCAAGGACGGCAATGGCTGGCGGCTGTCGGGCAGCAAGACCTACATCACCAACGGCCAGAGCGCCGACCTCGTCATCGTCTGCGCCCGGACCACCGAGGAAGGCGGCGCGCGCGGCATCTCCCTGTTCCTGGTCGAGCAAGGCGACGACGGCTTCACCCGCGGCCGCAACCTCGACAAGATCGGGCTCCACGGCAATGACACGTCGGAACTGTTCTTCGATGAAGTCCACCTCCCCGCCGATCGCCTGCTCGGCCCCGAAAATGGCGGGTTCGGCATGCTAATGCAGCAATTGCCGCAGGAACGATTGTCGATCGCGGTCCAGGGCCAGGCCTCGGCCCAGCGCGCCTATGATGAAGCGGTCAACTTCACCACCGACCGCACCGCCTTCGGCAAGCGCATCCTTGATTTCCAGAATACGCGCTTCACTTTGGCCGACCTCAAGACAAAGCTCCAAGTGGGGTGGGCGCATCTCGACTGGGCGATCGCGCGGCATGTCGCGGGCAAGCTGACCGCGGTTGAGGCCAGCGCCGCCAAATTATGGCACAGCGAGATGCAATGGGCGGCGTGCGATGCCTCGCTCCAGCTCCACGGCGGCGCAGGCTATATGAACGAATATCCCATCGCTCGCCTGTGGCGCGACGCGCGGGTCGCGCGGATCTACGGCGGCACCAGCGAGATCATGAAAGAACTGATCGGCCGCTCCATTTAGGACCCGTGATTCGTCTGGTTTTAGGGTCCTAAATGGAGCGGCCGATCAGTTCTTTCATGATCTCGCTGGTGCCGC
>JBKJUB010000188.1:0-4790 GCA_046590765.1 Sphingomicrobium sp.
CGACAACAAGATCCAAAGCCTGATCTTCTGGGTCGGCGGAACGCCGCAGGACAAATGGGACGCGGCCGGCGGCGACCAGACCAAACTTCCTTCCATCCATAGCCCCTATTGGGCGCCAGAAGCCGACGCGGTAATCTCGACCGCGACCGAGGCGATGACGCTGCTGGCGATGGATGTGCTGAAGAAGGGGTGAGGCGCGAGTTCACCGTCCCACATCGGGACCGCGCTATTTTGTTGAACCAGGTTAATTTAATGCCTAGTTAACCATCCTTGTTCGACTCGGGGGGTGCTTCCGCCGTCGACCTTTACACATTGGAGGATGCTATGCGGGTGACATTCCCTATTGCGGTGGCATTGGCGTTGTCGATCAGCGTTTCGAGCCAGCCAGCGATCGCGCAATCGGACGGCGCGAACGTGACCAAGGATCTGGGGTGCGGCGGGTTCGTGCCAACCGCGACGGGCGGGATCGGCGCAATTATCTACACCACCGACTCGGTGGTTATCGTCAAAGGTCCGGCGACGACTTCACTGAGCTGCCACTTCAACATTCCGGCCGGACTTGAGCCCAAGGGAACGACCCGCGCCGCAGGGTTTCCCTGCTTCACCTGGCTCGGGCTGACCTACGACACCAGGATGCAGGCCAATTCGGGCGGCAACGCGACGCTGTCATGCCGGATTCGCACCAAATAGAGTTGGAGCTTATTCGCTCGCGGCGTTGAGTGCCTCGATCTGGCCGGGAGAAAGGTCAAGCTTGAGCGCGGCGATCAGTTGTTCTGCCTGAGCCATGCTGGTGGCGCTGGCGATGGGGGCGGTGACGCCGCCTTGGGTTTTGGTCCAGGCAAGGGCGACGGCGGCGAGGCTTTGGCCGGTTTCGGCGGCGACTTCGTCCAGTGCCGCAAGCACGGCCTTG
This sequence comes from Sphingomicrobium sp., assembly GCA_046590765.1. Lineage (GTDB taxonomy): Bacteria > Pseudomonadota > Alphaproteobacteria > Sphingomonadales > Sphingomonadaceae > Sphingomicrobium. The sequence goes on from JBKJUB010000188.1 coordinate 911, forward strand.
CCCTTGGGGCTATCGACATAATCGACATTACGCCCGCCGCGGACCGATTTGCCAAGATCGTCCTTAGAGCGATATTTGCCGGTGAGGAAGCCGTTGGCGAGGCTGTAGTAAGGGAAGAATGACAAGCCGCGGCCGGTGACGACGTCCTGCAACTCGCCTTCATATTTGCCGCGCTCGACCATGTTGTACCAGCCCTGCACCGCGACCGCAGGTTCGATCCCGGCCTGGACTGCAGCGTCGAGCGCCGCCTCGACCCGCGCGGGTTCGAAATTGCTCAGGCCGGTAGCGCGGATCTTGCCGGCGACGCGTAAGCGCTCGAACGCGCCGAGGCTGTCGGCGAGCGGCACCTCGGGATTGTCGCGGTGCTGGTAATAAAGATCGATGGTGTCGATCCCGATGCGCTTGAGCGATGCCTCGGCGCCGCGGGCGATGACGTCGGGATGCAGGCTGGCGACATATTCGACGCTGTCGGCCTTGCCGTCATAGCTGACCTTTTCCAGCTTGCCGTCGAGGAAGCCGACCTTGGTGGCGATGACGACCTTGTCGCGCTTGGCCGGATCGCGCTTGAGCCAGTTGCCGATCACCGTCTCGCTCTCGCCGCCCTGATGCCCGGGCGCCCACGCCGAATAGACATCGGCGGTGTCGATCATCGTCCCGCCGGCATCGACGAACGCGTCGAGAATCGCGAAACTGGTCGCCTCGTCGGCGGTCCAGCCGAACACGTTGCCGCCCAGCGCGAGCGGCGCCACGGATAGTCCGCTGGTCCCGACCAGCCTCAGGTGATCATTGTTCATTTGCCCAGCATAGCGCGGCATTCAGGGTTTGTTTGTAAATTTATCCGACACTGCGCCCCATGTCGGTGAATTTGACAGTGATGGACGGATGACGGGCTGGATCGCCTTTCCGGCGCAGGCGGCTGCCGCCTTGCTGTTCCTCGCGCTGATCGGGTGGCGGCTGAAGGCCGGCGTCCAGCTTCCCGCCCAGCGGCTGATGCTGGCGGGATTCGCGCTGACCGCCTGCTGGTCGTGGCTGGCAGCGATCTCGCCCGGCGAACCGATCGCCAACCTGGCCGAGACGTTTCGCAACTTCACCTGGCTGGCGCTGCTCCACAGCCTGACCGGCGGCAGCCAGTCGGTCGAGCGCCAGCGCGGGGTGCGGCTGGTCTACGCCGCGGTCGGGGCGGTGCTCGGGATCCAGCTGGTGACCGACTTGCTGCCGCTGACCCACGGCGACGAAGCAACCGTGGCCGCGACCGCATCGCTGCTGCGGATCACCGCCGCAACCGGATTGCTGGTGCTGGTGCATAATCTGTACGGGCAGGCCGATGCCGCCAGCCGCAAGGCGATCGGTACCACCTTGCTCGCGCTGGTCGCGACCTGGGGGTATGACCTCAACCTCTACACACTGACCTATCTCGAGCCCAAGGGCAGCCTTGGGCTGGCCGAGTGGCGCGGGGTGATGGTCGCGCTGACCGCGCCATTGTTCGCGATTGGCGCCGGCCGGGCCGACGGCTGGCGGATCCACTTGTCGCGCGCGGCGACGTTCCAGTCGCTTAGCCTGCTCGCGATCTGCGGCTATTTCGCGACCATGACGATCCTGGCCACCGCGCTTCGCGGGACCGGGTTCGACTGGTCGCGGCCGATCTTGGTGACGATGCTGAGCGCGATGACGGTCGCCGCGATGGTGCTGTTGCCGAGCGCCCGGGCGCGCGCCTGGACCAAGGTCAAACTGGCCAAGCATCTGTTCGAGCATCGCTATGATTATCGCACCGAATGGCTGCGCTTCGCCGATACGCTGGGCCGGTCGGGGAGCGATGTTGCGCCGCTTGGCGAGCGGCTGATCAAGGCGTTTGCCGATATCCTCGATTGCCCCGGCGGCCTGCTGCTGGTGGCTGACGAGCGCGGCGAAATCACCCAATCGGCAAGCTGGCAATGGGACGGCGCGGGCTATTGCAGCGACGGGCTCGATCTGGCGCGCTGGGCCGAGCTTGAGCATGATCCGCGGATCCTCGAGCTTGACGCGCTCCGCCGTGGCGATGCCCGCGGCGGATCGGCATTGCCGGTGCCAGCGTGGATCGCCGGGGACAACAAGGCGTGGTGCGGAATCCCGCTGGCGCATGGCGGGCGACTGGTCGGGCTGGTAGTGCTCGCCGGGCCCGAATTCCGCCGCTCGCTCGATTGGGAAGACTTCGACTTGCTCAAGACTGCCGGCCGACAGGCGGCAAGCAGCCTGGCCGAGGCGCATGGCCAGCAGGCGCTGGCGCAAGCGCAACGATTCGACGAATTCAACCGGCGGTTCGCGTTCATCCTCCACGACATCAAGAACCTCGTCAGCCAATTGTCGCTGGTCGCGCGCAATGCCGAGCGTCATGCCGACAATCCCGATTTCCGCGCCGACATGATCGCGACCTTGCGCTCGTCGGTGGGCAAGATGACCGACTTGCTGGCGCGGCTGTCGCCAGCCTCGGACCAGCGCCAGGCCAAGCTCGAGCCGACCCCGCTGCGGCCATTGGTCGCGGCACTGGTCGCCAACCGCCGCGCCAGCCACGACATCGCGCTGACCGGCGACGGCAATCATCTGGTGCTGGCCGACCCATTATTGCTCGAACAGGCGATCGGCCATCTGCTGCAAAATGCAGTCGATGCCAGCGCGCCGTTGCAACCGGTGACGGTGCGGATGAACGGCGACGGCGACGAAGTGACGGTGGCAATCATCGACCTTGGGCCGGGGATGAATTCGGACTTCATCCGCACCCGCCTGTTCCAGCCGTTCGCGTCGACCAAGAACGGCGGCTTCGGAGTCGGCGCGTTCGAGGCACGCAGCCTGATCGCGGCGATGGGTGGGCGCCTGTCGATCGATAGCCGCCCGGGCAAAGGCAGCCGCTTCACCATCCATCTGCCGGAATGCCGGCCAGCCAGCGAACAGACATGGAAAATTGCATGAGCGACAACAAACACCTGCCCGTGCTGATGATCGTCGAGGATGACGAGGGCCTGCAGCGCCAGCTGAAATGGGCCTATGAAGGCTATCGTGTAGTCCAGGCGACGACGCGGGGGCAGGCGATCGACCTGTTGCGGCTGCACGAGCCGGCAGTGGTGACGCTCGACCTTGGCTTGCCGCCCGATCCCGACGGGACGAGCGAGGGCTTCGCGACGCTGACCGAGATTCTCGCCATCAAGCCCGACACCAAGGTGATCGTCGCATCGGGGCATGGCGCGCGGGAGAGCGCACTTCGGGCGATCGCGCTCGGGGCGTATGATTTCTATCGCAAACCGGTCGATATCGACGACCTCGGGCTGATCGTCGCGCGGGCGTTTCACCTGCACGACATCGAAGCCGAAAACCGTCGGCTCGAAGCGGGCGGCGGCGACCCGACGACCGTGCTCGGGTCGATCATCACCGCCTCGCCCGAGATGCTCAAGGTGGCGCGGACGATCGAGCGGGTGGCGCTGGCCGACGTGTCGGTGATGCTGCTCGGCGCGAGCGGGACGGGCAAGGAATTGCTGGCCAAGGCGGTGCATGAGCTGAGCCCGCGCAAACGCGGCGAATTTGTCGCGATCAACTGCGCCGCAATCCCCGAGAATCTGCTTGAGGCGGAGTTGTTCGGCTATGAGCGCGGGGCGTTTACGGGGGCGATCAAGACCACCCCGGGCAAGATCGAGCAGGCGCAGGGCGGGACCTTGTTCCTCGACGAGGTCGGCGACATTCCGCTGCCGCTGCAGGTAAAATTGCTGCGCTTCCTGCAGGAGCGGGTGATCGAGCGGATCGGCGGGCGGAGCACCATCGCGGTTGACACCAGGATCGTCTGCGCGACCCACCAGGACCTCGAATCGATGATCGCGGCGGGACGCTTCCGCGATGATCTCTATTACCGGCTGGC
>JBKJUB010000177.1:0-4483 GCA_046590765.1 Sphingomicrobium sp.
CCAGTGCAATCGCAAGCAGGCCCGACATCAGTTTCAGCATCGACGACTCCCCCATGTTATTCAACATCATGGAAGTGGCCCTGCGGCTTGGCAATCATGCTTTCGACGAACGGCCAACGCTCGATTTTCATTGACATTATTGTCAGTAGGGTGCAGTGTCCGTCAGTGGCCAAACTCGCATTTCACTATCCGGTCGGCATCCTGCCCGACGACATCGACCACATGGGTCATGTCAACAATAGCGTGTACCTCAAATGGGTGCAGGACGCGGTCGTGCGCTATTGGGAAACGCTTGCCCCGCCCGAGGCCGTCGCGCGCCATCTGTGGGTCGCACTGAGCCACGAGATCCAGTATCGTCGCCCGACCTTCCTAGACGATATCGTCGTTGCCGACGTCATCGCGGAAAAGGTCGAAGGCGCGAAAGCGCTGTTCACCACCGTCATCAAGCGCGGCGAAGTGGTCCTGGCCGAAGTGAAATCGAGCTGGTGCTGCCTCGACGCGGTGACCAAGCGCCCGGCCCGCCTTGCGCGCGACATCGCCGCGCGGTTCCTTGGCGATCCATTGCAAAGCCCTACCGGCTAAGCCACTCTGTGGGGATGGCTGAGTCCATCACTCGCATCGGTATCGGCGGCTGGACCTATGCACCGTGGCGTGGCGATTTTTACCCCGCCGGGCTGGGCCAGTCGAAGGAGCAAGCCTTCGCCGCCGACAGTTTCGGTGCGATCGAGATCAACTCGACCTTTTACAGCCGCCAGTCCCCCGCCAGCTGGGCCAAATGGGGCGCGGCTGCGCCCGACGGCTTTCACTATGCGATCAAGGCGTCGCGTTACTGCATCACCCGACCCAGATTAGCGGATGCGGGAGAGGGCATCGGAAATTTCTACGCGCAGGGGTTGGATCGACTGGAAGACCGGCTTGGCCCGACCCTGTGGATGCTGTCGCGCCATCGCCAATATGATCATGACGACATCGCCGCTTTCCTCGACCTGCTGCCCGCCAAGCTGGGCAATCGTGCGCTCCGCCACGCGATCGAGCCGCGCCACGAGAGCTTCCGCGACGAAAGCTTCTTCAAGCTCGCGCGCGATCGCAATGTCGCGGTGGTATTCGGCGACGACGACGAATTCCCGTGCATCGACGCCGACACCGCCGACTTCGCCTACGCCCGGCTGCAGCGTATGCGCGAGGAGGTGGCGACCGGCTATGACGAGACCGCGCTGGCCGCGTTCGAAGCGCAGGCGCGGCGCTGGTCGGCGGACGGCCGCGACAGTTACATCTTCCTGATCAACGGCTCGAAAATCCGCGCCCCCGCCGCCGCGCTCGCGTTACAGCAGCGGCTGGGCATTGCGCAGCGTTGACCGCTCGGCCATCACGCTGACCATGCGCACCGACCAGCAACCGCTTCGCTTTACGCTCTATGCCCCGCGCGGCCGGATGGGGCGGGCCATCGCTGCCGCGGTCGAACCGGCCGACGATGTGACGATCGACCCCGACCATGGCGACGTGCTGATCGACTTTTCGTCGCCCGACGGCCTCCGGTCGAGCCTCGACCAGGCGGTGAGCGCGGCCATCCCGATTCTCGTTGGAACCACCGGGCTGACCGAAGGCCATCATGAACTCATCGCGGAGGCGGCGCTGGTGGTGCCAGTGCTGGTCGCGCCCAACACCTCGCTCGGCGTCGCCGTGCTGGCCGACCTGGTCGAGCGCGCCGCAAAGGTGCTCGGCCCCGACGATTGGGATGTCGAGATTGTCGAAGTCCATCACAACAAGAAAAAGGATGCGCCGAGCGGAACCGCGCTCCACCTCGGCAAGGCCGTCGAGCAGGGACGCGGCTTCAACGCCGAAGAGGAGATCGGTCGCTGCGGCACCGGCCCCGTTCGCGAACCCGGCCTGATCGGCTATTCGGCAGTACGCGGCGGGACGGTATCGGGTGACCATGACGTGATGTTTCTCGGCAGGGACGAGCGGATCATCCTCTCCCACCGCGCCGAGAATCGCGCCATCTTCGCGCGCGGCGCACTCGCCGCCGCGCGCTTCCTCCACGGCCAGGCGCCCGGGCTATACTCGATGCGGGACGTGATCGAAGCGGCATGAACAAGGCCGACGCGTTCGAATTCTACCGTCGCCTCGCGGAGGGCGACCCCGCGCCGCAGACCGAGCTTGAATACGGCAATCCCTACACCTTGCTGGTGGCGGTCGCGCTGTCGGCGCAGGCGACCGATGTCGGGGTCAACAAGGCAACGCGCACCCTGTTTGCGAGGGTCACCACCCCGCAAGCGATGCTCGACCTCGGCGAGGAGCGCTTACGCGACCAGATCAAGACGATCGGCCTGTTCAACACCAAGGCCAAGAACGTGATCGCCGCCGCGCGCATCCTGGTCGATCAGTATGACGGCGAAATCCCCGCCGACCGCGACTTGCTCGAAACCCTCCCCGGGGTCGGCCGCAAGACCGCCAATGTCGTCCTCAACGTCGCCTTCGCGCAGCCGACGATTGCGGTCGATACCCACATCTTCCGTGTCGGCAACCGCACCGGCCTGGCCAAGGGCAAGACACCGCTGGCGGTCGAGCTCAAGCTGGAGAAGATCACCCCGGCGCCGTTCATGGCGCAAGCCCACCACTGGCTGATCCTCCACGGTCGCTACATCTGCAAAGCGCGCACCCCGGAGTGCTGGCGCTGCCCGGTGGTCGATCTGTGCGCTTACAAGCCCAAGACCCCGCTTCCTAAGACCAGGCGCGCTCCAGCCGCTGGCTGAGACCGGTGAGCAACTCATATTGCGACAGCCCGCTCGCCGCCGCAGCCTCGGGAAGCGCATAATCCATCGTCACCCAATCGCCCTCGCCAAGCGACGGCACGGCCGAGCAATCGAGAGCGACCAGATCCATCGACACGCGCCCGATCAGCGGCAGCGGAATGCCGTCGACGCTTGCCCCACCCACGCCCGCGAAACAGCGCAAATAGCCGTCCGCATAGCCAATGTTCAAAATCGCCGCTTCGGTGTCCCGCGCGGCCGCCCACGTCGCGCCATAGCCGATCGTCTCGCCAGCCTTCACGGTGCGCCGCTGGACGACCTCAGCCTCGGGATAGGCAACCTGCGCGATATGCCCAGCGGCCTCGGCGCGCGGCACACCGCCGTACAGCGCCAGCCCCGGCCGAACGAGATCGAACGCATAGTCGGAGCCGAGGCAAATCCCCGCGCTGTTTGCCAGGCTGGTCCGCTTGGCTTGTACGGTCGAAGCAACGCCACTAAACCGATCCAGCTGCAATTGATTAAGCGGCGAATCCTCGTCGGCGCAGGCGAGATGGCTCATCAACGTATCGATCACCAACCCCTCGGCCAGCGCCACCTCATCCATCCGCAGCCCAAGCCGGTTCATCCCGGTATCGACCATCAAGTCGCACGCACGGCCCGGCGCGATTTCCTTCCACCGCGCGACCTGCGCCGGGGTGTTGAGCACCGGCCGCGCCTCGCTCGCCAACGCCGCCGCACCATCGTCCGGCCCAACCCCGTGAAGCACGCTTAAGCGCGCGCCCTCGGGCAGCGCCCCAAGCGCCTCAGCCTCGGCCCAGGTCGACACAAAAAAGTCGCGGCACCCCGCTTCGCCCAGCAATCGCACGACCGCGCGCGCGCCAAGCCCATAGCCGTCGGCCTTGACCGCCGCCCCTGCGGGCGCCTGCGCATGGCCCTGTAACCACCGCCAATTGGCGACGAGCGCGGCGGAACCGAGCCGAAGGCGGAGCGCGTGATGCATCACCGCCGCGATAGCCAGCGCATCATTGCCCGTCGAGGGCGGCCTTCGATTGCTCCCAATTTTTCCCGTCGAACTGCTCGATCGCCAGGGCCGGCGGATCGTCGAGGCAATGCGCATTGACGCTCCACGCGTCGGGGTGGCTGCGCGGCTGGTAAAAGCTCTTCACGCCACAAGTGCCGCAAAACAAATGTTCCGCCGCCCCGGTGCCGAAGCGGTAGGAGGTCAGTCGGTCCGCGCCCTGCTCGAGCGTGAAATCCGCATGCGGAACGATGATGTGCAAGAAGCCGGTCATCGAGCAAACCGAGCAATTGCAATCGAGCGCCGGGACCGGGGCGTCAGGCAAAGTCGCCGAAAACCGAACCGCCCCACAATGGCAGCCGCCATGTGCGCTCACTCCACAGTCACCGACTTCGCCAGATTCCTTGGCTGGTCGACATCCGTCCCCTTGAGCACCGCGACATGGTAGGCCAACAGCTGCACCGGCACCGCATAGACCAACGGCGCGATCAAAGGATGGACTTCGGGCATTTCAATCGTTGCCATGCACCCCTCGCCCGCCTCAGCGATGCCCTTGGCGTCGCTGATCAGCACGATTTTGCCGCCCCGGGCGCGCACTTCCTGCATGTTGCTCACCGTTTTCTCGAACAATGGCCCTGACGGCGCGAGGACGATCACCGGCACGGCATCGTCGATCAACGCGATTGGCCCATGCTTCATCTCCCCCGCGGCATAG
>JBKJUB010000234.1:0-7311 GCA_046590765.1 Sphingomicrobium sp.
TGGCTGATCGACGGCAATTATGGCGGCACGCTCGACGAGCGCCTGCCGCGCGCCGACACCATCGTCTATCTCGATTTCCCGATCTGGCTTTGCCTGTGGCGGCTGGGTCGGCGGATATCGACCCACCGCGGGCGATCGCGCGCCGACATGCCTAAGGGTTGCCCCGAGCGGTTCGACCTGTCGTTTTTCACTTATTTGCTGACCTGGAATCTCGGCCCACGCCCCCGCACCGAAGCCAAGCTCAAGGGGCATGAGGGCAAGATCATCCGCCTCGCCAGTCCGAAAGCGCTTGCCGCATGGCTCAAGAGCGTGGAATCGAGCAGGTCATGACCTCACGCGACCTCTTCGTGACCCGGCTTTACCAAGCCGAGATCGCCGATCCGGCGCTGCTTGACGAGCTTGGCCATTCGATCCGCACCCTAAGCATGGACGATCGGGCCGGCGTGGGCTGGAGCCGGGACAATGATTATCCAGGCTACACCAGTTACGCCTCGCTCGACGATGTGCCGCGCCGCGACCCGGTGATCGGCGACCTTGCCAAATTGATCGCAAAGCATGCTGCAGCTTTCGCCAAAGACCAGGCGTGGGAGCGCAAGCCCAGGCTCGACAGCCTGTGGGTCAATCTGCTCAAGGGTAGCGGGCATCATTCAGCGCATATCCACCCGCATAGTATCGTTTCGGGTACGTTTTACGTCGAGGCGCCGCCAGGCAGCGGTGCGATCCGGTTTGAAGATCCGCGACTGGCGATGATGATGGCCGCCCCGCAGCGGCTGCCCGACGCGCCCGAACCGATCCGATCATTCGTCACCATCGAACCTGCGCCCGGCATGCTGCTGCTGTGGGAAAGCTTCGTCCGTCACGAAGTCCTGCCCGGCAAGGCCAAGGCAGCGCGGCTAAGCATCAGCTTCAACTTCAGCTGAACCTCAAGCCGCGAGTGCGAGCTGGTTCCGGCCGGCCTGCTTGGCGCGATAAAGCGCCATGTCGGCGATCTTGAGCGCGTGGTCGATGCCGCCCGGTCCAAGTTCGGCGACACCGCCGCTGACCGTCACACGGATCGCCGAATTATCGGCGCGAAACAGGGTTGCGCCAAGCTCGGTGCGCAGCCGGTCGCAGATCGCCAGCGCCTGCGGAAGCGCGGTAACGGGGAAGAAGAAGGCGAATTCCTCGCCGCCGATACGCGCCACCATATCGCCTTCGCGCACGAATCGCCGGGCGACATCGGCGAAGCCGCGCAGCACGATGTCGCCGGCGTCATGGCCGAAGCGGTCGTTGACCTGCTTGAAATGGTCGATGTCGAGCATCGCGACGCACGCTCCGACACCGCCATCCAGCGCCATCCGCCGTTCGACTGCCTCGCGATAGGCCATGCGGTTGGCCAACCCGGTCAGCGAGTCGACCAACGCTGCGTCGCTCAGCCGGTGCTCGATTTCCTTTTGCGCGTGAATATCGCGAACGATGCTCAGGATTCCATCGGGCTGGCCGTCGTCGTCAACGATCAGCCGGGCATGAGTTTCGTGCCAGCGCCGCTCGCCCGATGCGGTTAGGGCGAGATATTCGAAGCGATTGGTCGCGCCGCCCATCTCGAGCGATCGCAAGTGCGCCGTGGCCGCATCGGCCAGATGCTCGGGCGCAATCAAGATCGAGCAATTGCGGCCGACCAATTGGGTCGGTTCATAGCCGATCTGGCGACACGACGGCGACGCGTAGCGGATGGTGCCATCGACCTTGAGGCTGAAAATCACATCGGATGAGTGTTCGGCGATCATCCGATAACCGGTTTCGCTTTCGCGCAATTTGCGGTGCAATCGCGATCGATTCTCAAGGTCGGCAGTGACCGGCAACAGGGTCAGCACGGTTGCGGCAAGGTAGAATTGGAAGAATTGCATCTGCTGGCTGAACGGCGCGTCGATCAGCTCGATCGGGCCCTGGCCGGTGGCCGTCGCGAGCCCGCCGATCAGCGCCAGCATCGCGACCGAGATCGCCACGCCGCCGCGCCCGACGCGAAACGCGATCAGGATCATCGGCAAGGTCGGCAGGAACAATAAGGGAAGCGCGTTTTGGCTGAACACAAAAGCGCTGACGACAATCGCCAGCATCAGCAAGGCAACCGTCTCTGCCGTGTCGCGCCGACCAATCTCGCGCAGCATCGCCAAGCGATTGTTGCGGGTCAGCAGCAAGGCAATCGGAGTAAAGGTAACGCCGCCAAGCGCATGGCCGAGCGCGAAGGTGACAAAGGTTCGCCCGAAGGCAAGCCCGGCGGAGGTCCCCGCGATCGCCGCCAGAAGCCCGGCAACAATCGGTGCTGCCAGCCCAACCGAAGCAACGAAATGCAGCAGCCAGGACAGCGATCCGAGCGGCCGACGCCGATTGGCGAACTTGCGGAACAGCCACGCCGCAACCACTGCTTCGGTGATGTTGGCCGCCGCGAACGGCAGCGCCATCGCCCAGCCGAGACCCAGCCAACCGGTCACGATCATGCTGGCAATTGCGCACGGGATGATCGACCACAGCCAGGTCCGCCGCGATCGCACCATCAAGTCGGCGGTGAGGATCGATGTCGCCAGCCACAGGCACGCAACCCCGCCCTCGAAGCGGGTCAAGGCGACCGCGAACGCTGCGGCGGCGAAATAGCAGCCGGCGAGCAGCACGGAGGGAAGAAAACGCTGGAGAGCCATCGCCGGGGATCATTGCCCGGCCACAGTTAGGGCGAGCTTGCGACAAAGTCCGTTTCGGACCGAACCTATCAGGGCTGGCCAGAATGCTTGCACGACCCTATCGCGCTGGCAACTCCCTCCCCTTCGCGGAACATCAAATCATGGGCTTCAAATGCGGTATCGTCGGGCTGCCGAATGTCGGCAAGTCGACCCTGTTCAACGCGCTGACCGAAACTCAGGCGGCGCAGGCGGCCAATTACCCATTCTGCACCATCGAACCCAATGTCGGCCAGGTGTCGGTCCCCGATGCGCGGCTCGATACGCTGGCCAAGATCGCGGGTTCGGCCAAGATCATCCCGACCCAGCTGGCGTTCGTCGATATTGCCGGGCTGGTGAAGGGCGCATCGCAGGGCGAAGGGCTAGGCAACCAGTTCCTCGGCAACATCCGCGAAGTCGACGCCATCGTCCACGTCCTGCGCTGCTTCGAGAATGACGACATCCAGCATGTCGCCAACAAGGTCGATCCGATCGCCGATGCCGAAGTGGTCGAGACCGAATTGCTATTGTCCGACCTCGAAAGCCTCGAAAAGCGAGTCCCTGCGCTCGCCAAAAAAGGCACCCAGGGCGACAAGGAAGCCAAACTCGCCGCATCGGTGCTCGGCCAGGCACTCGAACTGCTGCGCCAAGGCAAGCCCGCGCGGCTGACCGTCCCCAAGGACGAAGAAGAGCAGCGGCTGTTCGCGCAGGCGCAATTGATCACCGCCAAGCCGGTGCTTTACGTCTGCAACGTCAATGAGGACGACGCCGCGGGCGGCAATGCCCTATCCCAAGCGGTGTTCGCCAAGGCCAAGGCCGAGGGCGCCAATGCGGTGGTGGTGTCAGCCGCGATCGAGAGCGACCTCGTCGAAATGGCGATGGACGAGCGCCTCGCCTTCCTAGAGGAGATGGGCCTCCACGAAACCGGCCTCGCCCGCGTCATCCGCTCGGGCTACGATTTGCTCCACCTGATCACTTTCTTCACCGTGGGCCCAAAGGAAGCGCGCGCCTGGACGGTCGAGAAGGGATCGAAAGCGCCGCAGGCGGCGGGCGCGATCCACAGCGATTTCGAGCGCGGCTTCATCCGCGGCGAGACCATCGCCTACGACGATTATGTCGCGCTCAATGGCGAAAGCGGCGCACGCGATGCGGGCAAATTGCGGCAGGAAGGCAAGGAATATGTCGTCAAGGACGGCGACGTGCTTCACTTCAAGTTCAACGTCTGAGCCGCCATGACCGAGCGCCCGACGAACGATCAGGTCAATTTCGCCAGGGTGATGGCGGCGGCGGCGCGCGATCCCGATTTGCTCCGCGCCGGCGCCGCGCTCGCCGCCAATGACGTGCCCGTCGCCGAAAGCTTGCTCCGCCCGTACCTCAAGCGCCGCCCAACCGATGTCGCCGCAATCCGCATGATGGCCGAACTTGCAGCACGGATCGGGCGACTTGCGGATTCGGAGAACCTCCTTCGCCGGGCGCTCGAACTGGCCCCCGCCTTCACCGCCGCGCGGTCCAACCTCGCCAACATCCTCTACAAACAGAATCGCGCGGCCGAGGCGATTGCCGAGCTCGAAACGATCGAGCGCGAAGGATCCGCCCATCTCGGCCATACCAGCCTCAAGGCCGCCGCTTTGGGCCGGATCGGCGGGCATGACGAAGCCCTCGCGCTTTATCGCACGATCCTCGACCAGCGCCCCGACGAGCCCAAATTATGGATGAGCTACGGCCACATCCTAAAGACCGTCGGCGCGCAGGACGACGCCGTCGCCGCCTACCGCCGCGCGATCGCCATCCAGCCAAGCCTCGGTGAAGTGTGGTGGAGCCTTGCCAACCTCAAGACGATCCGATTCGAGGACGCGGATATCGCCACGATGGAAGCCGCGCTCGACCAGCCCAACCTCGCGTCCGAGGACCGCTTCCACCTCCACTTCGCGCTCGGCAAGGCGCATGAAGATCGCGGCGATGCGGCGGCGAGCTTCGACCATTACGCCACCGGCAACGCGCTTCGCCGCGCCGAAACCGGCTATGATCCGGCGACCATGCGCGATCATGTCGATCGCTCGATCGCTTTGTTCACGCCCGACTTTTTTGCCACGCGGACCAACCACGGCGACCCCTCCCCTGCTCCAATCTTCATCCTTGGCATGCCGCGCGCCGGTTCGACCCTGATCGAGCAGATCCTCGCTAGCCACCCGGCGATCGAGGGCACTGGCGAACTCCCCGACATCGCCATGATCGCGCGGCGGCTCGGCGGGAAGGCCCACACCTACCCCGATTGCCTCGCCGATCTCGACCCCGCCGAGCTGCGTACGCTGGGCGAGGAATATCTCGCTCGCGCGCAGGTCCAGCGATTCACCGATTTGCCGCTGTTCATCGACAAATTGCCCAATAACTGGGCGCATGTCGGCCTGATCCGCCTGATCCTGCCCAACGCCAAGATCATCGACGCCCGCCGCCACCCGCTCGCCTGCGGCTTTTCCAACTTCAAGCAGCATTACGCCCGCGGCCAGAATTTTGCCTATAATCTGGCCGATATCGGCAATTATTACAGCGACTATGTCCGGCTGATGCGCCACATCGAGGCCGTCCAGCCCGGCCGGGTCCACCGCGTAATCCACGAAGATCTGGTCGACGATCCCGAAGCCCAGGTCCGCCTCCTGCTCGACTTCCTCGACCTTCCGTTTGATCCCGCCTGCCTCGCCTTCCATGAAAATAAGCGTGCGGTGCGGACTGCAAGCTCGGAGCAAGTGCGCCGCCCGATCAGCCGCGACGGGCTGGAACAATATCGCGCGTTCGAAGCGTGGCTCGGCCCGTTGCAGGCCGCACTTGGTGCAAATGGGAAACAGTGGCGCGATTAACGACGCCGTAAACGAGCTTGGACGCCGAATGCAATTGACCCTGTAACGAACACGCAACATCCTTCGCGATGGGCAACAGGGGTCGACACATGCGCATCACCAACACTTCGAACCATCGCCAAACCGCGATGGCTTTGCTTGCAACCACCATGCTGGTGGCGCCCGCGAGTGCACAGGAAGCCACCGCCGTTGCACCGACGACGCCGCCTGCGGCAGCGACTGCAGCCACTGTGCCCGCTGCTGACGAGGACGAAATCGTCATCACCGCCACCAAACGCAGCGAGAATTTGCAGGATGTGCCGATCGCGATCACCGCGCTGACCACCAAGACACTCGAGGATACGCAGGTCGATTCGTTCGACGATTATGCCAAGGCGATCCCGTCCTTGTCGTTCAAATCGTCGGGCCCGGGATCGAGCAACGTCTACTTCCGCGGCGTCGCCTCGGGTGAGAATGCCAACCATTCCGCGTCGTTGCCCAGCGTCGGCACCTATCTCGACGAGCAGCCAATCACCACCATCACCGGTGCGCTCGACGTGCACATCTTCGACATTGCCCGGATCGAGGCGCTCGCCGGGCCGCAAGGCACGCTCTACGGCGCGTCAAGCCAGGCGGGCACCATCCGGATCATCACCAACAAGCCCGATTTCAGCGGCCTCTACGGCGCTGCCAACCTCGAGGTGAACAGCGTCGCGCATGGCGACATTGGTTACACTGGCGAAGGCTTCATCAACGTCCCCATCGCCAGCAATGTCGCGGCGCGCGTGGTCGGTTGGTATCGCCATGACGGTGGTTACATCGACAATATCCCCGGTGTGCTCAACTATCCGGAATATGTCCTCGCTCCGGATCCTGACGATCCCGAAAGCAACATTCCGACGCCGACCGGCAACATCATCCAGCGTAACAACGATGCTGTAGCGGAGGATAATTACAACGACGTCACCACTTATGGCGCGCGCGCCGCGCTGAAGATCGACCTCGACGACAATTGGACGATCACGCCCCAGCTGATGGCACAGAAGCAAATCAGCAATGGCAGCTTTGCCGAAGAAAGCGGCCTTGGTCGCTTGCAGACGATGCAATTCTCCAAGGAGAAGTTTGTCGACACCTGGGTTCAGGCCGCGCTGACGGTCGAAGGCAAGATCGGCAATTTCGACGTGACCTATGCCGGTGCGTTCATGAAGCGCCAGATCGACGGCCAGTCGGACTACAGCGATTACAGCTACTTCTATGATGCGCTGTCCGGTTACGGGGCCTATTGGTACGACAATGCCGGCAACCCGATCGATCCAACGCAATATGTCGTGTCCGACGACAGCTTCAAAAAGATGTCGCACGAATTGCGCTTCACGTCGCCCGCCGACCAGCGCCTTCGCCTCGTTGCCGGGCTGTTCTACCAGCGCCAGGAACATAATATCGAGCAGCATTACATCATCGACAACCTCGCCGACTTTCTCGAGGTTGACGGGACGGTCGATAATATCTGGCTGACCAAGCAGATCCGCGTTGATCGCGATTATGCGGCGTTTTGCGAACTTGCGTTCGACATCGTCCCCAAGCTGACGCTGACCGCGGGTGGCCGTCTGTATAAGTTCGACAATACGTTGGTCGGCTGGTTCGGGTTCAATAACTTCACCGATGATGGGATCGGCTACAGTAGCAATCCCGACTATCTCTGCGACGGGCCACCCAAGGTCAGCGGGTCGCCCTGCACCAACGTCGACAAACGGACCAAGGCGACCGGCTTCGTCCATCGGCTCAAC
>JBKJUB010000174.1:0-9035 GCA_046590765.1 Sphingomicrobium sp.
GTTTTTGCCGGTCTTGGTATTGGCCATTATCGTCAGCAGCCGCGCGGTCGATCCCGGCGACAACAATTCGCCGCGCTTGAGCCGCGCCAACGCAGTGACGATCGCGCTTGGCGCGGCACCGTCATAGGGATCCTCGACATAGCGGTCGAAGGCCGCCTTGCGGAGTGCCTTGGGCAGCGCGTCGCGTGCCTGGGCAAACGCATTGCCGATCGAAAAACCGGGCGACCAGATGAGCCCCGCGATGCGGCTCTGCAACGCCCGCTCGCCGTCGTAGAAACGGATCGCGCCGAGGCCCTTGGCGGCGATCATCGACCGCACCGCCGGGGCGCCGCCGACCGAGCGCATCAATTTGTCGTTGGCGGTATTGTCGCTCTCGGTGATCGCGGTGAACATCAACGCGCCAATCGTCGTGCTATGCCCGCCGCCGAGGATTTTCGCCGCCAGCGGCTGGTGGAACAGGGTCAGGTCATCGCGCCCCAGGGTCACCCGGTCATTGAGACTGAGCTCGCCACGGTCGACCGCGTCGAGTGTAGTGATCGCGACCCACAGTTTCGAACAGCTTTGCTGGGGGAACAGGCTGCCGCTATTGTAGCCGATTTCCCAACCATCGCGCAGGTTGACGATGGAAATCCCCGCTTTGCCGTCAAATGACCGACCAATCCGGTCAATCGTGTCGCGCAAGCCATAAGGCGCGGCGCTGGTAACAATGATCGGCGTAATCTGGCGCGGTTGTGGCAAGACTGGCTGCTGCCGCTGCGGCGGGGGTGGCGATGGCAACGGTGCCAGCGGATCGCGTGACTGGCTCGATCCGCCGGTGCTGCACGCGATCATTCCCACTCCGACCAACAACCTACGCAATACAGACGTCATGACATCATCCCGATCATCTTCCCCCGGTCAGCAAGGCCGAGCTTTCGACCTCGTCGAGCGCCCGGTGGGCAGCGACATAGCGCCGTGCCTTGGCAATCCACGGGCCTGCGCGCCCCACGCCGGGCAAGCGCATCGTTTCGGCCAGCGCGACATCGACCTGGCCCTGCTCAAGCCGTGCGAGCGCGCGGTCATACCGCGCCTCGGGCTTGGGTGACGGCGCATTCGACCGTCGCACGGCAACAATTGATCCAAGCTCGCGCTTGAATCCTTGCCACAGTCCTTCGTCGGGCGCGCCGCGGCGAAGCCCGCCCTCCAGCGTGCCATAATCATTGATCAGTTCATCGAGCGTCACCGGAGTCCGCGACGAGGTGATGATCGTTGCCACCGCGACCGGATTCTGGCCGCCGAACCGCTCGGCCAGCAAAGTCTCGAGATAGCCAAGCTGCACCCCGCGATCGAGCGCGCGGCGGCTGGCAAAGGCGACCAGCAAGGCATCGGCACGTCCGACCGATCCCGCGGTTCGCTGGGTCGAATTCTCGACATTGCGGAGCCGGGCTTCCAACGCCGCGACCCGATCTGCCGCCGCTGCATCCGGCTCAGCCGCTGCGATCGGCTCGGCCAATCTCGCCACGGGTTGCAGCGCCAATGCTGGTTGCGGGGTCGGCGCGACGCCAAGAAATTGCGCGCCAGCTTGCCACCGCGTCAGGCCCCACACCGTCAGCCCCGCACCGACCAGCAGCACAAGGATCATCCATGCCAAGGTCGCAATCCAGGGCGAGCGTGGTGGGTAAGGAGCGTTCATCGCGCCCGATCCTGACACAGGTCGCTGGCAAGGGCCAGCAGCGCGCTGTCGGACGGTTGCTCGATCGTCTTGACGATGCGCCACCCGTCACCGCACGCCTCCCCCGCCGCCTTGCTGATTGCGGCAATCGAGATGTCGCCGCGCTCGTTCACCAGCGCGGCCAGACGCTTGCCCGCGCGCGGACTGTGCACCATCGCCACCCCGCCGCGCAGCGCGTCGAGCGGCGGCGGCGGATCAATCGCGCGACTGGCATAAACCGCAATCTGACGCGCCCTCGGGACGACCTGATAATTGGTCCCGGTGAGATGGAGCAGCCGGCCGCCGGGCGGCATTTGCCCCAGCAAGGCGTCGGCGTCGCCAACCCCGACTCTGGCCACCGACAGCCCCGCCGCGCGCGCCGCCGCCGCCGTCGCCTCGCCCACGCAATAAGTCGGCAGGCCGGCGAGCGCCGACAGCCGCGGCCCGCCGTGCCGCGCGGCATTGGCGCTGGTCAACAGCAACGCATCATACTCGCTTGCCTCGGGCACGTCCCACGCCACCGCCGAGACCTCGAACAACGGAATCGCCACCGCCTCAATCCCTGCGACCTGGGCTCGCGCCACGGTCGCGCTCGCGCCTGGCTCGGGGCGCACCACGACCAGCCTGCTCACTCGAACAACGCCCGCACCGCAGCGCTTGCCCGGCCCAGCAGCTCGCGACCAAGCGCAGCGGCTTCTTCCTCGTCAGCGACAATCCGTTTCTCGGCGATCCGCTCGCTCCCGTCGCCACTCAATATCTCGGCCTGCAGCCGGAACCCCTCGGGCAAGATTTCGGCCAGCGCCGCCACTGGCGAAAGGCACGTCCCGCCCAGCGCCCTCGTAAACGCCCGCTCTATCTCCACCGCGCGCCGTGTCGCGCGATGATCGATCGCCGCCAGCAACGCGCGGACCTCGTCATCGTCGGCGCGGCATTCGATCCCGATCGCTGCTTGTCCCGGCGCCGGCAGCATGACCTCAATCGGCACGGGCGCGCCTTCCTCGATCCCCAGCCGATCAAGCCCTGCGGCGGCGAGCATCGTCGCATCGGCCTCGCCGCGCGCGATCTTGTCGAGCCGGGTCTGGACGTTGCCACGGATCGGCTCGATGATGAGGTCGGGGCGAAGGCTAAGCAATTGCGCGGCGCGGCGCGGCGACGACGTCCCGACTGTCCCGCCTTCGGGCAAGGCCTCGATCGACCGCGCCCCGATGATGCGGTCGCGAACGTCGGCGCGTTCCATCATCGCCGCGATTACCAGCGCTGCGGGGCGCTCGCTTTCGACATCCTTCATCGAATGGACCGACAAGTCGCTCTCGCCATTGAGCAACGCAATATCCAGCTCCTTGGTCCACAATGCCTTGCCGCCGACCTCAGCCAATGGCCGGTCCTGGATCCTGTCGCCGCTGGTGCGGATGGGGCGGATGACGACCGTCCCCGCCGCCCAGCCATGCGCTGCTTCGAGCGCACCGGCGACGCTTCGCGCCTGCGCCAGCGCCAACGGCGACCCGCGCGTCCCAAGAGTGATCAGTCGATCCATCGAGGCCGCCTCTAGCCGACGCCGCCCCCTTGAGGCAAAGGGCGTGGATCATGGCGCTGATCCTCGGTCTCGAATCGTCGTGCGACGATAGCGCGGTGGCGCTGGTCAGCAGCGACCGGCAGATTCTTGGCCAGGCGGTCGTCGGACAGAATGAGGCGCATCGCCCATTTGGCGGCGTGGTGCCCGAAATCGCTGCCCGCGCGCATGTCGAGATCCTCCCCGGATTGATCCGCCAGGTGCTTGGCGAGGCTGACGTCAGCATCGCGCAAGTTGACGCCATCGCCGCGACTGCGGGCCCCGGATTGATCGGCGGCGTGATGGTCGCGCTTTTGGCGGGCAAGGGCCTGTCGATCGCTACCGGCAAGCCATTGCTCGCGGTCAATCATCTCGAAGGCCATGCGCTGTCCCCGCGTCTCGTCGATCCTCGCCTCGGCTTTCCCTATCTATTGCTCCTTGCCAGCGGCGGCCATTGCCAATTGCTTGAGGTGCGCGGGGTCGGCAATTACCGCCGGCTGGCGACGACGATCGACGATGCCGCTGGCGAAGCATTCGACAAAGCCGCCAAATTGCTCGGTCTCGGCTATCCGGGTGGCCCGGCGATCGAAGTTCTGGCGCGCGACGGCGATCCCAAGGCGGTCAAGTTGCCGCGCCCGCTCGTCGGCAGCGGCGAACCCCATTTCTCCTTTGCTGGCCTCAAGGGCGCGGTCCAGCGCGAGGTCGCGAGCGGCAAGCATCAACCCGCCGATGTCGCCGCAAGCTTCCAGCAAGCGGTGATCGACTGCATGGTCGACCGCACCCGCGTGGCAATGGTCGCGACCGACGCGCCGACCCTGGTCGTCGCGGGCGGGGTCGCCGCCAACGGCCCGCTCCGGTCCGCGTTGGCTGATCTCGCTGCATCCGAAGGGCGCGGATTCAGCGTTCCTCCGGCATGGCTATGCACCGACAATGCGGCGATGATCGCCTGGGCCGGGGCTGAACGATTTGGCTTGGGAATGATCGACGGACTCGATGCACCGGCGCGGGCGCGCTGGCCGCTCGATGAAACCGCCGACAAGGTGCGCGGCGCAGGAGCGAAGGCATGAGTATCGACAGATTGGCAGTGATCGGCGGCGGCGCGTGGGGCACCGCGCTGGCCCAGGTCGCGGCGGCGGGCGGGCGCGAGACCCTCCTGTGGGCGATCGAAGATGACGTCGTGACGGCGATCAACAAGATTCACGAAAATCCGGTCTATCTTAAGGGAATCAAGCTCTCGAAGAGCATCCGCGCGACCAGCAATTTCTCCGATCTGTCGAATGTCGACGGCTGGCTGGTCGTCACCCCCGCGCAGCACATGCGCGCCGTATTGTCACGCTCGCCATGTCCCAACATGCCGCTGATTCTCTGCTCGAAAGGGATTGAGGACAGTAGCGGCAAGATGCTCCACCAGGTCGCGCGCGACGTTTGCCCGACCTCACCGGTGGCGGTGCTCTCAGGGCCAACCTTTGCGCATGAAGTCGCCGCTGGCCTGCCTACCGCGGTCACCCTCGCCTGCGACGATCTCGCGCTCGCCGAGCAGTTGCGCGACCGGATCGCGCTGCCGACGTTTCGCACCTATCTTACCGATGACGTCGCCGGCGCCGAGGTCGGCGGCGCGGTCAAGAACGTGCTCGCCATCGCCTGCGGCGTGGTCGAAGGGCGCGGCCTCGGCCAGAATGCCCGCGCGGCGCTGATCGCGCGCGGATTCGCCGAAATGACCCGCTTCGGATTGGCGATGGGGGCAAAGCGCGAGACGCTCGCCGGACTGTCGGGCCTAGGCGATCTCGTGCTGACCTGCTCCTCGACCGCAAGCCGCAATTTCTCGCTCGGCAAGGCGATTGGCGAGGGCAAGGATGCCGCTTCGCTGATGGAAGATCGCCGGACGGTTGCCGAAGGTGCCTTCACTGCCCCAGTGCTCAAACGAGTCGCTGATGCCGCCGGGGTCGACATGCCAATCGTCACCGCAGTCGATGCGCTGCTGAAAGGCCAGGCCAGCGTAGAAGCCGTGCTCGAAGCTCTAATGGCCCGCCCGCCGAGAGCGGAAGCCCACTGATTACTCCCTCCCCTTGATGGGGAGGGTTGGGGTGGGGTGATGTCAATAAAGCGCAGAATATCTCCGGAGGCGTCACCCCCACCCAGCCTCCCCCATCAAGGGGGAGGGGCAAGTCAGAAATCGATAGCGATTCCCTTCTTTTCCCAGTCGCCGTAACGCGTTGGGTCGAGCGGCTTTTTCTCGTCGATTCCCTCCGCGGGCTCAGGCACTGGCGGCGACTTGCTGAGATACTCGGGCGGATCAAGATGGCGGGGGCGTTTCACAAAACCCAGATGATGCGTAAGGGGGCCAATGCCAAGCCCCAACCCGATCACCCTCCCCGATGGCGTCGCTGCGCGCCGTGCCGCGCTGGTCATGCTCGATGCCGTCCTGCGCAAGGGCCAGACGCTTGACAGCGCCGCCGCCGCCGCGCGCGGATTGCCCCCCGCCGACGCTGCGCACGCCAGCGCGATTGCCGGTGAAACATTACGCCGCCTGCCCGATCTCGACGAATTGATCGACAGCGCCACCCGCCAGCGCCTTCCCGACGACAGCAAGGCGCGGATGGTGCTCCGCCTCGCGCTGGCGCAGAAGATCGGCCTCGACACCCCCGATCACGCGATCGTCGCCACCGCGCTTCCCCTCGTCGACGGTGGCCCGCGTCGGCTGGTCCACGGAGTCCTCGGCACCTTGCTCCGTCGCGGCCTTGGCGAGACCGAACCACCGCGCTTGCCGCCCGAGGTCGAGCAACGCTGGGCCGCCGCCTGGGGCGATGACGTCGTCCACGCTGGACGCGCCGCAATCGCCCAGCGCCCGCCGCTCGACCTCAGCTTCGCGACTGACGCGGCGTGCGAAGCCTACCCGCTCGGCGTCAGCCTCGCCCCGCGCCACCGCCGCCTCGACGCGCCGGGCCGGATCGATTCGCTCGCCGGCTTTGGCGATGGGACATGGTGGGTGCAGGATCTCGCCGCCTCGCTCCCCGCGCGACTTATCCCCGCTTCCGCCGCCAGCGTCCTCGACCTGTGCGCAGCCCCTGGCGGCAAGACGATGCAGCTCGCCGCCGCCGGCCACTCGGTCACCGCGCTCGACAAGTCGAAAAGTCGTCTCGCACGACTGGCCGACAATCTCGCGCGCACCGGGCTGACCGCGAAAACCATCGTCGCCGACGCGATCGAGTACCAACCAGCCGAGCTATTCGATGCCGTCTTGCTCGACGCGCCCTGCTCGTCGACCGGCACGTTCCGCCGCCATCCCGAAGTGCTCTACCGCGCCCGCCCCTCGGTGATCGCCGAACTGACCGAACTCCAGACCAACCTGCTAGCCAAGGCCGCGACCTTCGTCCGCCCCGGCGGGACGATCGTCTATGCGGTGTGCAGTCTCGAGCCGGCTGAGGGCGAGGCGATCGTCAGCGCCTTCCTCGCCGCCAACCCCGGCTTTGCCATCTCGCCCCCCGTCGTCGGCGAACTGCCCGACGCCGTGACGCCATCGCCCAACGGACGCGTCCGCATCCTCCCTGGCATGCTCGCCGATGTCGGCGGGCTCGACGGCTTCTTCGTTGCGCGCCTTGTCGCCGCCGCCAAATGAAGGCAAATCAGCGGCCATGACCTTGCCGATCATCTCGCCCTCGATCCTGTCCGCCGATTTCGCCAAATTGGGCGAGGAAGTGCGTGCCATCGACGCCGCCGGGGCCGACTGGATCCACATCGACGTGATGGACGGCCATTATGTACCCAACCTCACCATCGGCCCGGCCGTGGTCAAGGCGATCCGCCCGCACACGACCAAACATTTCGACGTTCACTTGATGATTTCGCCGGTCGATCATTTCCTTGAAGCGTTCGCTGAGGCCGGGGCCGACACCATCACCGTCCATCCCGAGGCCGGGCCGCATATCCACCGCTCGCTCCAGCACATCCGCTCGCTCGGCAAGAAAGCCGGCGTCTCGCTCAACCCCGGCACCCCGGCAAAGATGCTCGATTACCTGATCGATGAGGTCGATCTCGTCCTCGTGATGAGCGTCAATCCCGGATTCGGCGGGCAGAAGTTTATCACCAGCCAATTGAAGAAAATCGAATCGATTGCCCAGATGGTCGCCAAGCGCGGGCTCGACGTGGTGATCGAGGTCGACGGCGGGATCGACCGCGAGACCGCGCCGCTGGCCATCTCCGCCGGCGCCACCGCCCTGGTCGCCGGAACCGCAGTGTTTCGCGACGGACCCGCTAATTACGCCGCCAACATCGCCGCGCTTCGAGGAGCCGGATGAGTCCGCCCAAGCCGAGCGATATCGTCGGCAAACTTGCGCGCGGATCGATTTGGTCGCGGCTGACCGGCTCGAGCAAGAAACCGCTCCGCCTAACCGCCGTCCCGCGCGACCATGTGCTCGGCGACCGCGCGCGGGGCGATGCCTTGCTTGCTGGCCGCTTTATCCTCGGCGACGACATGATCTCGCTTGCCGATCTCGACTTCGCTGCCTTGGGCGCTAGCGGCCCGCTCGCCGCCGCCTTCCAGGGATTTTCCTGGCTGCGCGATCTCGCCGCCGCCGCCGGGCGCGATCGCGGGGCCAAGCTGGCCGAGGCGATGGCCGGGCGCTGGCTGGTCGCGCACGGCACCCGCGTCGACGAGGCTTGGGCCCCCGCTTTGTGGGGCGAACGGATCCTGTTCTGGACCGCTTATGCGCCCTACATGCTGTCGAGTCGCGACGCCGGTTACCGTTCGGCCTTGCTCAACACCCTCGCCCGCGGCGCCAAACACCTCGACGCCAGTGCCGATCGCGCTGCTCCCGGACTCGACCGCATCACCGCCTGGTCTGGAGCGCTCGCCGCCGCGCTGCTGATCCAGGGCGGCGCCCCGCGGGTGGCCCGCGCCGAGGCCGGGCTGATGCGCGCGCTTGCCGCCGCCCAATTCGAGGATGGCGGCCTGATGAGCCGCTCACCCCACGAGCAAATCCTGCTGGTCGACCGTCTCGGCCTGCTTCGCGCGGCCTATTTCGCCGCCAAGCAGACGCTTCCCGACGGCCTCGAATCGGCTGCTGCCGCAGCGCTTGCCGCGCTTCACGGGGTGACGATGGGCGATGGCGCGCTGTCGAGCTGGCAGGGCGGCAACGCCAGCGATCCCGCGCGGATCGCGGCACTGGTCGAAGGCTGCGGCCTGCGCGCGCGTCCGCTCCGTGCCGCGCGCGGCTGGGGCTATCAGCGGCTGTCTGCGCTGGGCACGATCATCGTCATCGACGCCGCACCGCCGCCGCCCGCGCGCATGGCCCCGCTCGGCACCGCCTCGACGCTGGCTTTCGAAATGAGCGACGGGGCGCAGCGACTGGTGGTCAATTGCGGCGGCCCCGGCCCGGTCCCGAGCGAACTCCCCGCCGACCTTATCCTCGCCTTGCGCACTACGGGCGCGCATTCAACGCTCAACCTCAATGACAGCAATTCGACCGCGATCCTCGACGATGGCGCCCTCGGTAAAGGTGTCGACGACGTTGTCATCAACCGCGCCGAGGATAATGATTCAAGCCGCCTTGATGCATCGCATGACGGCTATGTGCGTGGTTTCGGGCTCATCCACGAACGCTCGATGATCCTCGGCAATGACGGCAAGGAAGTCCGCGGCCAGGACAAATTGACCCCCAAGGGCCGCAAGAAGATCAAGGCCGATGTGCCCCACGCAATCCGTTTCCACCTCGCGCCGGGGGTAGAGGCGACCGCGCCCATGCCATCGGCGGTCGCGGTCGCCTCTACCCCCGGCGCGAGGTGGAAACGGATTGCGTA
>JBKJUB010000017.1:0-3374 GCA_046590765.1 Sphingomicrobium sp.
GCCGGGATCTTCCTTGCGCGCCGGTGCAATGTCCGAATGGCCGACGACATTGCCGCGCCCGATGCCGTGGCGTTCCTTGATGCTGGCGACGAGCGAGATCACCGCCGCGACCTGATCGTCGGGGAATGGCCGATAGCCGAATTCATGACCCGGATTGACAATCTCGATCCCGACGCTGGCTGAATTGATGTCGGTTTCCCCGCGCCAATAGCTTTTGCCGGCATGCCACGCGCGCTTGGCCTCATCGACCAGTCGATAAATCGAGCCATCCTCGTCGATGCAATAATGCGCCGAGACCTTGGCCTCGGGCGAGGTCATCCGGTCCATCGCGCTTTGGCAGTCGGGCATGCCGGTATAATGGAGGATGATCATCGACACCGGCGCTGCCCGATCGTCGAAATTCGGCGAGGGGCGGTCGATCATCTCCATCGGCTCATGGCACACCGCGCGCTGCGCGCCGTCAAGCCTTTTCAGGCGGTGCGGGCGCTCCGGCGGTCGGCATCGGCCCCATCCGCCAGCCGGTACAGTCCGCGAGTCTCGCGATCGGCGGCGAAGCGCGTGGTCTGGCCGATCACCGTTTCGCCAGCGCCGAGCATCAGCGCGCCATCGGGGGCTAGCGCAGAGGCCAGCCGATCAAATGCTGCCGCGCGCTTCTCGGGGCTGAGATAGAGCAACACGTTGCGACACAGGATGATGTCGAACTGGGCGGGATGCGGCGGAGCCTCGAGGATATTGTGGACCTGGAAGCGGACCTGGCGACGGAGTGTTTCGGCGGCGCGCCAGCCATCTTCGCTTTCGGTGAACCAGCGGATCATCTGTTGGATGCCGAGCCCGCGCTGGACTTCGAACTGGGTGTAGGTCCCGGCCCGCGCGCGATCGACCACCTGGCTCGACACGTCGGATCCGAGGATGTCGATCGTCCATCCCTGCCATTTCAGCGGATCGTCGGCGAACAGCATCGCCAGCGAATACGGCTCCTGCCCCGTCGAGCAGCCCGCCGACCAGATCTTGAGGCTGCGCTTTTCTGACCGCGCCCTGGCTAGTGCCGGCAGGAATTGCTGGGTCAGCAGATCGAACGGCTGGCGATCGCGGAAGAAGTAAGTTTCGTTGTTCAACAGCGCCTCGACAACTAGGTTGGACAGCGCCGGTTCGCGCCCCATGACCAAAATGGTGATCAACTCATCGAGCGTGGCAATACCGCGCTCGCGGAGCAGAGATGAAAGGGCGGTCTCGATCCGCCAGCGGCGGCTCATTGTCAGTTGCTGCCCGGTACGCGCTTCCAACAGGCCGGCGAGAATTCGGCTGGAGCTGTCACTTACCTGCATGCGGCGTCACCGATCCGGTGGGCGATCCGCGCCGCGATCCGCGCTGGCGGCAGAACGGCGCTGGCAAGCCCCGCCTCGGCGACCGCGCGGGGCATGCCCCACACTGCCGAGCTGGCTTCGTCCTGCACCAGCAGTGAGCCGCCTGCCCCGACCAGCGCCATCGCGCCTTCGAGCCCGTCACGACCCATGCCGGAAAACACCACGCCGAGCGCTTCGGCCCCGAGCATGGCGCCCGCAGAGGCGAGCATCGGATCGACCGACGGCAGGAATCCGCTGGCCGACCGCTGGCGGACCAGCCGCGCGACCATTTTGCCGCCGCTGACGTCGATCGCCAGGCTGGCGTCGCCCGGCGCAATCACGATCCGGTCGGGGAGTAGGCGAAGGCCGTCCTCGGCGACCAGGGCTTCGCGCCCCGCCGCCGTCGATAGCTGGCGAGCGAACACCGCCATGAAGGGCGCCGGAAGATGCTGGGTAACCAGGATTGGTGCCCCAATCTTCGCTGGCAGCGCCTTGAAAAAGGCCGTCAGCGCGTGAATCCCCCCGGTCGACGCACCGAGCGCGAGCAATTTCACCGGGCCATCGTGCATCGGCCGGATCAGGCTGGCCGGGATCGTCTCCTGGAGTGGCACGCGCGGGGCTGCGGTCAGCCCGGCACGACCAAGCGCGCGCAACTTGCCGAGCAGTACTTCGGAGAAGCGACCGTTGAACCGGCCTGTTCCCGGCTTGGGCAGAGTATCGGCAGCGCCGAGCGCGAGCGCGGCGACAGTTTCTGCCGCTCCTTCCTCAGCGAGGGAGGACACGATCAATACCTTGGCACCATGCGCTGCGGCGAGGATTCCGGGGATCGACTTCAACCCCCCAGCGCCGGGCATTTCCAGATCGAGCAGGACAATATCGACGCGGACCTGGCCGAGCGCGGTGATCGCGTCTTCGGCGGTCCCTGCGACGGCAACGATCTCGAACCCGTCGTCGGCGGCAATCATCCGCGACAGGATAGCGCGGGCGACCATTGAATCGTCGACCACCATTAACCGCAGGCGCGGTTCGTCATGGCCGCGCGTGGCTGGTCCGAATTTGGCTAACGCCGATGTCACTGGGGCGCCTCAGGCGACGCCGACGAGTTGCAACTTGATGTGGAGCGTTTCGCGATCAAACGGCTTCATCACATACTCATCGGCACCCGCTTCGAGCGCGGCGCGGATGTGCGCCATGTCATTCTCGGTGGTGCAGAACACGACCTTCGGCTGGTCATTATGCCCGCGCTGCCGAAGCAATTTCAGAAATTCCATCCCGCTCATCACCGGCATGTTCCAGTCGAGCAGGACGACGTCGGGCATCGACGCTTCGCAGCGGGTCAGCGCCTCGCGGCCGTCGCCGGCCTCATCGACCTGGAAGTCGAGCGTTTCCAAAATGTGCCGAGCGACCTTGCGGATCACCTTGCTGTCGTCGACGATTAGGCAGGTCTTCATGCGGATATCCTGTTCAAGTTCAGGCCGGTTTAAACGGCAAGGGTAACCAGAGCCTTAAGCAGCCCGTGCTTCGGCCGGAGTTCCGGCAATCAAGGCGGCGACATCGACCAGCAGCAGCGGGCCTTCCTCGGTTTCGACCATCCCCAGCGAGACCCGTTCCCACCCCTCGCCCATCGCGGCGCGGACCGGCGAGGGGTCGGACATCGCCTCGACCACATCCTCGACCGTATCGACGATCAACGCGTAATGATGGCCGTCATATTCGACCACGGCGGCCTCGCGGACCCCGTCCGAGCAATCGCTGTCGCCAAGATCCAAAGAGCGAACCGTATCGATCACGGTCAGCACCCGGCTGCGCAGCGCGGACAGGCCCGCAACGTGCGGCGCCGCGCGCGGCACTGGAATGAGGGTGTCGAGCTCGACCACCGATTCGACCGCGGCCGAGGGGAAAGCGACGCGACTTCCGGCGATCGACACGATCAGCAGTAACTGGCTCATCGTCCCTTCCCCCCGGCGCTTGCGGTTTTGAGGGCCTTGAGGAGCCCGGCGCGGTCGTAGCGATAGATGCTGCCGTCATCGG
>JBKJUB010000030.1:0-5521 GCA_046590765.1 Sphingomicrobium sp.
CCACCGCGCGGGTCGAACACCGCCTGCAGTTCCTCGGCGACGAACGACACGTCGCCACTGCGCCGGAACACCGCCGAGATCATCCGCGTAAGCCCGAGTGTCCAGGCGTAATGCTCCATGTTCTTGGAATTGATGAAAATCTCGAATGGACGCCGTTCACCACCGTCGATCTGGTCGTTGATGGTAACATAGACCGCGTGCGCGCTTTCGGGCCATTTAAGCTTGTAGGTCGTGCCGGGGAGTGTCTCTGCGCGGGGTTCGAGTATGAATTCCTTGGCATCAGCCTTCAACCTCCGTGGTGTCGCGGAAAGCACCGATCCCGTGATCGAATTGGGGCGATAGGTGGTGAGGCCCTTGCAACCGAGATGATAGCCTTCGACATAAACGTCGGCGAAAGCGTCGAAACTGATATCCTCGGGGCAGTTGACGGTCTTCGAAATCGAACTGTCGATCAAGACCTGCGCCGCGGCCTGCATCGTCAAATGGTCAGATGGGCTTAGCGTCTGCGCGCTGACAAATAGCTCGGCGGGCGGGATTGCATCGCCTTTAAGACGGCGCCAAGCTTGCATGGCATAATCCTCGACCGCTTCCTCGCGGGTGGTGCCGTCTGGCTGGCGGATGCGGCGGGTGTAGGCGTACGCGAATACCGGCTCGACGCCGGAAGAAATGTTGCCGGCGAGCAGCGAGGTGGTGCCGGTCGGAGCGATCGAGGTCAGGCAACCGTTGCGAAGTCCGTGCTCGACGATCATGGCGCGAGTCTCCTCGTCGAGGCTGGCGAGGTTGGGGCGGTCGAGCATGCATTGGTCGTAGAGCGGGAACGGCCCTTTCTCGGCGGCAATTTGCGCCGACGCACGATAAGCTTCGCGCTTGATCACCTCGAGCCAGCGGCGAGTCAGGGCCACCGCGGGCGAACTGCCATAGGCCGTTCCGCAAAACAGCAGTGCATCGGCCAGGCCGGTGACGCCCAGCCCGATGCGGCGCTTAGCCTTGGCCTCGGCTTCTTGTTCGGGCAACGGGTAGCGCGAGATGTCGATCACATTGTCGAGCAGTCGGACCGCGGTTCGGGTTATCTCGGCAAGCAGCGCCTCGTCGAGCGCGGCGTCAGGCTCAAACGGATTGATCACCAGCCGGGCGAGATTGATCGAGCCGAGCAGGCAGGCACCGTAAGGCGGAAGCATTTGCTCACCGCACGGGTTGCTCGCGCTGATCTGCTCGCAGTGCGCGAGGTTGTTGAGCTGATTGACCCGGTCGACGAAAATCACCCCCGGCTCCGCCATGTCGTAGGTCGCGGTCATCAGCCGATGCCACAGATCCTTGGCGCAGATCGTGCGATGGACTGCGCCTCCAAACAGCAAAGGCCAGTCGCCATCGGTGGCGAGCGCCTTCATGAAGGCGTCGCTGACCAGCACTGACAGGTTGAAGTTGCGCAGCCGCGCCGGGTCGCGCTTGGCATCGATGAAGCCTTCGATATCGGGGTGGTCGATGCGCAAGCAGCCCATCATCGCCCCGCGCCGCTGGCCCGCCGACTGGACCGTGCGGCACATCGAATCCCAGCAATCCATGAAGCTCAGCGGTCCTGAGGCGTCGGCGCCGACCCCCAGCACCGGACTTCCCGATGGGCGGATGGTCGAAAAGTCCATCCCCACACCACCGCCCTGCTGCATCGTCACCGCCGCCTCGCGTAGATGATCGAAGATGCTCGCGAGGTTGTCGGGGATGGTGCCCATGACGAAGCAGTTGAACAGGGTCACCGAGCGATCGGTGCCGGCGCCGGCAAGGATGCGCCCGGCCGGGATAAACTTGAAATCGGTCAGCGCGGTAGTGAAGCGGTCCTGCCAATAAGTGCGCAGCTTGGGAGCCTCGGCTAAGGCCACCGCGCGCGCGACGCGGGCGATCGTCGTGTCGATGCCCGAGTCGCCCTCACCGTCGGATGCGACGAAGCGGTATTTGGCGGTCCAGATTTCTTCCGCGAGCGCGTTTTCAAACCCCATCGACATTTCCCAGCATGGGCATCGGTGCCCGCGGCTGGATGATTAGATCACCGGGACGGCGGGCGGATTGATCTGCCTCAAACCGGCAGAAGGCAGCGCGACAATTGATGCAGCGCAAAGCGCGGTCGGTACGCGCGGACTAGCCTTGCTGAGACTCAAGGACAGACGACCCGTCCGTCCCGCAATGTCCATGGAGACTGAAAATGCGCAATTTCACGCTATTCATCGGGGCGGCCACAGCAATCGCGTTGGCCAGCCCGGCGGCGGCGGCTGACCATGTCGTCAAGATGCTCAACAAGGGAGCGGCGGGCGCGATGGTGTTCGAGCCAGCTCTGACGAGGATCGCGCCCGGCGACAGCATCACTTTTCTGCCGGTGGACAAGGTCCACAACGCCGAGAGCATCGCCGGAATGATTCCGGCGGGAGCAGTCCCGTTCAAGGGTACGATGAGTCAGCCGTTGAAGGTCAAGTTTTCGAAGCCGGGCGTGTACGGCTATAAATGCTTGCCGCACTACGGAATGGGCATGGTCGGCGTCGTCGTCGTCGGCAGTGCCGCTTCCAACCTCGCCGCGGCGAAGATGAAGAGTAATCCCGGCAGGGCCAAGCAGGCAATGGCGGCGCTGCTCAACCAGCTCTAGAGCAACTAGCTCAGCGAGCCTTTAAAGGGCGCCGTCAATACCGACGGCGCCCTTTTTGCCGCCTCGAGTGGACCGCGTTGACCGGCCATGAATATCCCATTCCTCCGGGCCTAAGAAAAGGCGACGACGGTGGGGAACCGTCGCCGCCGGACGCGAAGTCGTTGGGGTGGTCGCGGGGAAGGATCAGTGCCCCGTTTTCTCCCCGCCAGCATCGTCCTTCTGATACGAGTGGAAGATCTCGGGCCGCGCCGGGCCTTCGACG
Source organism: Sphingomicrobium sp. (assembly GCA_046590765.1). Lineage (GTDB taxonomy): Bacteria > Pseudomonadota > Alphaproteobacteria > Sphingomonadales > Sphingomonadaceae > Sphingomicrobium. The sequence continues at coordinate 2,892 of JBKJUB010000030.1, forward strand.
ACCAGCAGTCCTTTCAGCCCTTTTTCCATCCGCGACAGCGCATGGTCGACGAGCACGAAGCGCCCGGGAACTTCGACCTTGAACTCGGCGATCGCGGCACCGCCGGGCGGCACGGACATGGTCTGGATGTCGGTAACCGGCGGTGATGTCAGCGAAGCGAGCGGATAGGCCCGATCGAACACCTCGCCGATGACGTGGAAGCTCGAGGTCTTATTGGGCCCGCCGACGCCGAAGAAAATGCGGACGGTTTCGCCGGTCTTGGCCTTGAGTGGCGCTTTAACCAGTGCGTCGGCAGCGCCGTTGAAGACGTAATATTCGGGCGTCTCGGCGAGCAACTTGTCGACGCTCTCAGTCAATTCGCCCTTCGTGCCATTCTCCTGCTCGGTGTAGATCTCGCCCTGCATCACGTAATATTCGCGGTCTACCTTGGAGAGGCCGCCCTCGGGCTCGACGAGTATCATACCGTACATGCCGTTGGCGATGTGCTGAGCGACCATCGGTGTCGCGCAATGGTAAACATAAAGACCCGGATGGAGCGCCTTGAAGGTGAAGCCCTTGCTTTCGCCCGGCGCAGCTACCGTCGCCGAAGCGCCGCCGCCGGGCCCGGTGACCGCATGAAAATCGACATTATGCGCCATCATGCTGTCGGCCGCATTCTTCATAGTGACCTCGACGGTGTCGCCCATACGCACACGAATGAACGGCCCAGGAACTTTGCGGTTGAAGGTCCAGTAAGGATAGGTCGAGCCGTCGGCCAGTTCGCCGGTGACCTCGACCGTTTCAAGATCGATCTTGACCGTGATTGGGTCGCGGCGGGCGAGTGGGCCTGGAAGATCGGTAGCGCTGCGGACCACGTCAGCTACCGCGATACCGGCGGCGTGAGGATGGCCGGCGGGCGCTTGCGCGACTTTTGCGCCGACCGCCGGAGATGCCGCGAGCAAGGCTGCGGCGGCTGGCGCGAGGAGTTTGTTCAGTCGGGACATTGATTATTACCTTCGTACGCTGTTCAGTTGTGCTGAATTTAGGCCTGTTATTCGGCCGGCGAATTGCGCAGGATCAATTGTGCCGAGGATCGATGGAATCGGTAGGAAGAGCACGGCGCGATCAGCCTTCCGCCAACTCTTCAAGCCGTTCGCGGTCAACGAAGCGAACCGTCTGCGTGGTCGTCAGCCGGATCAGGCGCGACGCCTTCAAGGCGCTCAGTTCCCGGCTAATGGTTTCGATCCGCAGCCCCAGATAGTCGGCGATGTCGGCGCGCGACATCGGCAGGGTAATGTCGCCATCCAGCCCGTCACTGCTGTCCGACGACGTTCGCCGCGCATCGAGCATGAGCAGGAAGGAGGCGACCCGTTCGGCGGCGGTCTTGCGCCCGAGCAGCACGACCTGCTGTCGCGCGGCGGCGAGTTCGTGCGCGGCGATTGCGTAAAGGCGGCGCTCGAGACGCGGATGGCTGTCGACAAAGGCATCGAAGCGCACACGTGAAAACTGGCACAGTTTTGAAGGAGTGATCACTTCAGCCGTAAAGGCGTGCTCGTCCTCCATGGTGATCCCGAGAAAATCGCCGGCGAAGAGGAAGCCGGCGATTTGGCGGCGACCGTCGGGCAGAAGCTTCGACAGCCGGACCACGCCCGACGTCAGATTGTAGACATGAGTGGCGATATCGCCTTCGAAGAAGATGTTTTCGCCGGCCGCGCGATGGACCGTCGCGCCGCTGGTTTTGAAGTCCCTGAGTTCATTGCTGGCGAGGACGCCGCAGATGGTCTGCAGGCGAACCGCGCAGTCGAAGCAGGGGTGTCCTGGTTCGAGCACCGCCGCCGCGCGGATTGGCCGCATTTCCATATGAAACAGTCCCAGGGTTGGATTGCCATGAGGCAGATCAAGGTGGCGCCCTTACGATCGGGGCATGACCGAGAATTAGCATGATCCAGGTAGGCCGCCGATGCCGATATTCTCCGTAGTTGACATTGACGAGAAGCTGTTCGACTCGGCTTTTCCGCTGGTCCGCACAGTCGCGCCCGGCGTGTCCGCAGAACGATGGTCAATCTATGCGCAGAAGATCCGGATTCGTGGCGGATTGCTCGGTTTGATGGGACCGCACAGCACGATGTTCGGGCTACTCACCTACCGCAATGAAGACAGCCTGCGCCATGGCCAGATTTTCGTTGTCGACAATTTGCTGACCTTCGAATTCAATCGCGCCGCGCCGGGCCGCCGGGCCTTGTGTGACGCAGCCGAAACGCTTGCCCGCGAGCAGGGCTGCAATGCGATCGAGCTTAGGCTCGACAGCCGCGGATATGCGATTGATGCATCAGTCAAGGCGCGGAGCTGGCTCAATCTCGGCCACAGCCTTGAGGCGCTGGTGTTTGCCAAATCCCTTGCGATCGCGGTCCAGGCGGACGCCGTCGCTCCTGTATTGAGCGCTGCCGAAGGCTAGCAACGCTACGTAGAAGCCCGGAATGGCGGGAGTCGCTCAAACACTGTGTAACTCTGCGGAAATTCGTTTGGGAAATTGCGCGTGGATTATGAACGCATCTTCAAGGCGGCGATCGACCGGCTGCACGACGAAGGGCGCTATCGCGTCTTCATCGACATCTTGCGCACCAAGGGCAGCTACCCCAACGCGCAATGCT